>DALYSR010000006.1:0-57177 GCA_031991825.1 Paracoccaceae bacterium | reverse complement strand
CTGAGGCATTCAAATTAGCAGCATGAACTGAGCAGAAACCGCTAGGTCATTACATAAGGCCGCCCGATTGAGTAGTATATCAAAAGAAGATCTGCACTTCTATCAAATAATAAAAGACGTTCTAATAGCAAATCTACACAACCATCCTGCAAACATCTGCATAGAAGTGGGACGACAAAACATACCGGAAAATTTGCAGTGCAGTTATGACGAATTAGAAAAGACACTCCGAACACCAGCCACTTCAAACAAATCATGATCAAATATATAATATTTTTGATTTTAATTTTTAGCTCCAAGGGCTTCGCCGACCCCTCAACACTTGATACGAAAGCCCTTCTGTATAGAGCATCAAGGTTTCAAGAAAAAATAAGTTCCTACGCCTTATCGGAAGAAAATTCCCACCCCTCTCAAATAGCAAAGGCTTTGTCTAAAGACTCTCTCTCTATCACAGAACCCAATAATAAATTAAAAAGAATTAGTAAATTCAAAGCCACATCATGTGATGAAATAACACCCACGTCCACCCACCTCATGCTTAAAAAATGCTCAACTCTGTTACTGAAAAATCTTTCCCCAAATGCAGATCAACTGAATACTTTATCCAGACTGAATTATTCAAAAACAAGCGCAAGTGATGTATCGATAGAGGTTGAGAAAATGGCAGTAGTTTTACTGTCTCTCAACGGGGAAAGAAAGCAAGCTTATGAAATATCGCGCGGTGTGCGAGAATTATCAAATATCTTCTGGCATATACTATCCGAAATCGGGACGATCCAAGATCTTTATCTATACACATCGATAGTCAAGCAGAGCATATTACAAGAATTGCCCATTCGAACAAGAAAGAAAGTAATAGATAGATTACTTCGATCTTCCGCCCCAAATATGGCGCAGAAATGGATAGAAAGCGCTCCATCCACCAGTATGCAAATCAGGTCATTGCAATACAATATATCTAATGGGAGTTATGACGGAATCACATCGAAGGATTCAAAAAGTGGTTATCTACTTTCGATGGCACATCAGCATGCAGGCAATATCCAAGATAGCTTTGAATGGCTTAATGAGCGTGGATTTGCTCCGGAAATACGATACTCCGAAAAACTTTTGGGCAATCCGCAACCAGATGACCCAACCGCTTGGGGTGATCTCTCTCGACAGATCACCCTCCCTCCGGAAGCTTCACAAATGCCGCAATTGAAGGCCGCACGTTTTTTGATCGCACATAGTGAAGAGACGCGAAACAGTCTTATCTCATTGATGAATGAGGCTAACGCCCCAATACAGAAAGAAAAATTAAACTTCGAGTTTTCGGATTAGATACAGATCATCAGGACCCGCCTTCGAACATTCAACCAATATCGCGCCCGCTTCCGTGCAGAAATGCGGTATGTCTATCACAGCAGCTGGATCGGAGGCCCGTAGCAGCACATGCTGACCCGGCCTCATCAATCGCAATGCTTTTTGAAGTCGCAATACCGGCAAGGGGCATAAAAGCCCGACAGCATCAATCTCGACGTCAAACCTCATATGTGGCCCCTTCATGAATGTCCGCTACCATTCTTTCGTCGTAAAAATGGCCACAAACCTCTTGGGTTTATTGCCAACCCATCTGAGCAAGGTAGCCCTCGATCAAGGGGACATCGCTGGGATTGTTAAGCTCCCAGAACTTCGCGCCGGGGGCTTCGACTTCGACCATATGGATGGGATGACCATTTTCGAGGAAACGCAATTGCTCAAGACCTTCCAATGTCTCAAGCGGGCCTTGTGGCCAGCGGGAATAGGCCGCCAAAGCGGAGGGTCGGTAGGCATAAAGCCCGACATGGTGGAACACGGGTACAATGCCATCCACGACACCTTTGCCATTGGTGAAGGGCAGTACCTCTTTCGAAAAATAAAGAGCTTGGCCCGCAGTATTCGCAACCACGGTTGTCGCGCCCACCCGACCAGCGGCGCGGTCGGCCAGAAGATTTTTTACGGTTTCCGCATCGCACCGCAGAAAGGGCGTCGCCATTGCACAGTCAGGGTTGGCGCGCATCGCATCGATAAGCTTCGACACAAAATGCGGCGGCGTCAGCGGGGCATCCCCTTGCAAATTAACTATTATTTCTGGAGAAAGTCCGGATTTAGCCAGGGCTTCCGCAACCCGCTCGGTGCCGTTTCGACATGTTTCCGAGGTCATGATCACATCGACCCCCAAGGCACGCGCGGCCGTTTCAATCCGCTCGTCATCGGTCGCCACGAAAACGGGTATCTCATCGCCAGCTGCGGCGCGCGCCGCCATCACGCTGCGTTCGATCAGACTACGGGAAATACCCGTAGCCCCCTTCAGACTGACCAAAGGCTTACCCGGATATCGGGTGCTTGCATAACGGGCGGGAATGATGATGCAGCAATCCATTCAAAGCCCCTTAGCCAGACGGTCGAACGCGACAAGGTTTTCAATCAATGCCTTCATCTCGTGAAGATGGATCATATTCGGGCCATCGCTCGGCGCGTTATCAGGATCTTCATGTGTTTCGATGAACAGGCCAGAAACACCCACGGCACAGGCTGCACGTGCCAGAACCGGCGCGAATTGGCGCTGCCCGCCCGAAGATCCGCCCAATCCGCCTGGTTGCTGCACCGAATGGGTCGCGTCGAAAATGACCGGCCAGCCGGTTTGCGCCATCTGCGGAAGGCCACGGAAATCGGTGACCAAGGTATTATAGCCGAAAGACGTGCCACGCTCGCACAGCATGATGCGGCGATTGCCGGTCGATTCCACTTTGGCCGCGACATTTTTCATGTCCCACGGCGCAAGGAATTGGCCCTTCTTGATATTGATCGCAAGGCCGGTCTCACCTGCGGCAAGCAGCAGGTCGGTCTGACGGCACAAAAACGCCGGAATCTGCAAGACATCGACCGCCTCGGCGGCAATGGCGCAATGATCGGGCTCATGCACATCGGTCAGAACCGGAACACCATATTCCGCCCGGATATCGGACAGGATACGCAGCCCCATTTCCATCCCCAGCCCCCGATTGGTCGAGAGCGAGGAGCGGTTGGCCTTGTCATAGCTGGCCTTGAAAATGAACTTCGTGCCGGTGGATTCACAGGCTTCGAGCATACCTTCGCAGATCATCCGCGCATGGGCCGCGCTTTCCAGCTGGCAGGGGCCAGAGATCAACGCGATGGGGGCATTCGCACCAATGGCGATATCGCCGACGGTAACCGTTTCACCTTGCATCATTTTCCTCACATCACTCCCATCCGCAACAAATCGTGCAGATGCAATATACCAACCGGACGTCCCTGTTCGCAGACAAACAACGCGCCGATCTTAGATTTATTCATCATCGCCAAGGCTTCTGCCGCCAGCAAATCGGGGGCTACGGTCACGGGATGGCGGGTTGCAACCTCACCGGCCTTGCGCTCCATCAGCCCCGCCATATTCCGGCGCAAATCCCCGTCTGAGACCACGCCAATCAATTGTCCGCCCGCATCGACCACCCCGGCCACACCAAAACCGCCCGCCGTCATGATCAGGATCGCCTCGCCCATCGGCGTGGCCTCAGTCACCAAAGGCACCGCCGCTTGGGCATGCATGACTTGGCGCACCGGTGTCAGCTGTGCCCCCAGTTTGCCGCCCGGATGGAAGCTGCGGAAGGCATCGACTTCGAAACGCCGCGCCTCCATCAAGGCAACCGCCAGAGCATCGCCCAGACCAAGCATCAAGCTGGTCGATGTGGTGGGCGCCATGCCGATCGCACAGGCTTCGGGCAAAGACGGGATCGTCAGCCGCAGATCCGCCGCTTGCATCAGGGACGACGTGGGGGCGCTCGACATGCCAATCAAGGTCACATCGAAACGGGCGCAATGCGCGATCAGATCCCGCAGCTCGACCGTCTCGCCGCTATTGGACAGCAAGATGCAAATGTCATCGGGCATCACCATACCCAGATCGCCGTGGCTGGCTTCCGCCGGATGGACATAGAAGCTGGGCGTCCCCGTCGATGCCAGCGTGGCGGAAATCTTGCGCGCGATATGGCCGGACTTGCCGATTCCCGATACCACGACACGGCCCTTGCCGTGCAAGATCGCCTCGACGCTGGGCGCGAAATCGGCAGGCAAGGCCTGCGCCAATTGCTGCAGCGCATCGGCTTCCAGCATCAGCACACGCTGCGCCACGTCAAGATGGGTCTGTGCCGCTACTGCCGCCATGAAACAAAGCCTCGTTTATCTTTCGCCTCTTTGACATGGCGTGAACCGCGCTGTCCAGCAAGTCCCCTATGCCACAAAGCCTCAGGCTTTCATCCGCCGCACCCCGAATTGCGCGGCCACCACCGCCATACCGATGCGCAAGACGTGATGCACGGTCACGAAGATCGGGCTGACGTTCAGGCTCAGCGCGATCAGCCCCATTTCGGCCACGCCCCCCGGCGCATAGGCCAGAAAGACCCCCGATGCAGGCTGCTCCACGATGGGCGCCAGCAAATGCGCGAAGGCAAAGGCCACGCCAAGGCAGACCACGGCATTTATCGCCGCCAGCCCTAAACCCTTGCGCAAGAACACATGATCGACACCGAAGAAGCGCGCGCCCAAGCCCGCACCAAGCACGACCTGCGCCGAAGCAAGTAGCCATGCGGGCGGCACGCCTTCGACCCAGCCCAAGACATGCGCCACGCCCGACGCGATCAGCGGCCCCACCATCTGCCACGCGGGCAAGCCTATGGCACGACCGCCCACAGCGCCCAGCACACCGCAGATCAGCAGCACCACCACATCTTTCAGATCCAGCGCAATCGCCGTCGTGATACCCTGCACGCCCGCCGCCGACCCCACCGCATGACCCGTCAGCAGCGTGAAGATGGTCGGCACCGCGATGATGGTCAGGATCAGGCGCAGGAATTGCAGCACGGTCAGCATACGGACATCGGCCCCCGCCGCCTCTCCGAGCTGGACGCTTTCGATCAAGCCACCGGGGATCGACCCGAAAAAGGCTTCCGGTTTGGCCAAGCCCCCGAAGCGATAGATCCTATAGCCCAGCCAATGCACCAGCGGGATGAACAGGGCCAAAGCCAGCACGCTGGGCCACCAATGCACCGCTTGGCGCAGCACTTCCGCCGTAAAATTACCACCGATCGACACGCCGATAATCGGCACGAAGCAGATGCGCAGCTTCGGCGGCAGGCGCGGCTGCAGGCCTTTGATGTTGACCCCAAAGATCGCAACCATTGCCACCGCGATCAGCGATCCCAGCATCCATGCCAAAGGCAGATGCAAGGACTGCGCCACATATCCCCCCAGCGCGCCAAGCAGAATGGTCAAACCGGTGCTCAGATAAGGCGTGATCTTCGACATGCGGCACTCGGGGCTGGGGGTTTCAAGCACTGCCTAACGAAAACGGCTTACCAATGCGGCGGGCGCTGGTTCGCAGCAGGGGCGTCGCCTGCCATCTCTTCGCGTTCGGCTTCACGTTCGGCCAGCAGTCGCACCAAGCGGGTCAGGCGGTCAAGCTCCTTGCCTTGGCGCGTCACCACGTCCGACATATCTTCCACTGCACGGATCAAATGCGCGACCCGCTCTTCCAATCGCTGTTCTGCATCCATCATGCACCGCACTTTCATCTAAAAACACCATGGCCCATCACGACAAAAGCGGCGGATTCCCCGCTGGCGCTTGCCGCCTCGGCCCCCATCCGTTACAGGATGGCCCGAAAAGATCGAAGGGCCAAAGCCATGTCTGAAGGTAAAATCCGCCGTCCCAAGGCCGAAACGCCGAAAGGTTTCCGCGATTACTTCGGGACCGAGGTGATCGAGCGTCAGGAAATGCTGCACGCCATCACCCAAGTCTATCATCGTTACGGTTTTGACCCTCTGGAAACCAGCGCGGTCGAAACCGTTGAAGCGCTTGGGAAATTCCTGCCCGACGTTGATCGCCCGAATGAAGGCGTGTTCGGCTGGAAAGACGAAGACGACCAGTGGTTGGCCCTGCGCTACGACCTGACCGCACCGCTCGCGCGGGTGGCGGCGCAGTTCCGCAACGACCTGCCCTCGCCCTATCGCCGCTATGCGATGGGCCCCGTTTGGCGCAATGAAAAGCCGGGTCCGGGTCGTTTCCGTCAATTCTATCAATGCGATGCGGATACCGTGGGTGCACCCTCGGTCGCAGCAGATGCCGAAATCTGCTCGATGCTGTCGGATGCCTTGGAAGTCGTGGGCATTCCGCGCGGCGACTATGTCGTCAAGATCAACAACCGCAAGGTGTTGAACGGCGTGATGGAAGTCGCAGGCGTGCTGGACCCGACCGACCCGACGCGGTTTGTCGAAGAACGCGGCATCGTCTTGCGCGCCATCGACAAGATCGACCGCTTGGGGGACGACGGCGTGCGCGCTTTGCTGGGCGCAGGCCGCAAAGACGAATCGGGTGATTTCACCAAGGGCGCAGGCCTGTCGGCGGAACAGGCCGACATCGTCATGGGCTTCACCTCGGCCAAACGCGACTCGGGCCTTGCCACCGTCGCCCGTCTGCGCGAGCTGATCGGCAATTCGGTGATGGGCGCGGAAGGTGTGGCCGAGCTGGAAACCATGGCGGAACTTCTGGACCGTCAGGGCTATGGCTCGAACCGTATCGTGCTTGATCCCGGCGTCGTGCGCGGCTTGGGCTATTACACCGGTCCGGTCTATGAAGCCGAACTGACCTTCGAGATTTTCGACGAAAAGGGCCGCAAGCGCCAATTCGGGTCGGTCTCGGGTGGTGGTCGCTATGACGATCTGGTCAAGCGTTTCACCGGCCAAGCAGTGCCTGCAACCGGCGTTTCAATTGGCGTCGACCGCCTGTTGGCAGCTCTGCGCGCCAAGGGCCGCCTCAGCGCACAAGCGGCGGGTCCGGTGGTTGTCACCGTGATGGACCGCGACCGTATGGGCGATTACATGGGCATGGTCGCCGAATTGCGCAATGCAGGCATCCGCGCCGAGGTTTATCTGGGCAATCCGAAGAACTTCGGCAACCAGTTGAAATATGCCGACAAACGCCAATCGCCCATCGCTGTCATCCAAGGCGGCAATGAAGCGGAATCGGGCGTCGTCATCCTGAAGGACTTGGTTCTGGGTGCGAAAATCGCCGAAAACGCCACCCTTGAGGAATGGAAAAACCGCCCCGCCCAGATCGAGGTTCCGCGTGCGGAACTGGTCGCAGCAGTGCGCCGGATGATGGATCAATAAGCATGGCGGATCGGCAGGAACGGCTTATTTCCGAAGCGATTGCCGCACGTTTTGCGGCAGCGGGGGCAGTGTTGGTTGAGGCGGATTTTCTTCTGCCCGCCGAAACCCTGCTTGACCTTTACGGCGAGGACATTCGTGCCCGCGCCTATATCTCGGTCGATCCGCTGCGCGGCGAGGTGATGCTGCGCCCCGACTTCACCGTGCCGGTGGTCGAGCAGCATATGTCGGGCGGTGCCGAACCTGCCATCTATGCCTATTCCGGCCCCGTCTTCCGCAAACAGGACAAGGCGGGCGCGCGTCCGACCGAATTCTACCAAGCGGGGATCGAAATTTTCCGCCGCGACGCACCGGAAGTGGTCGATACCCGCATCTTCATCATGATCGACGAGGCCTTGCGCAGCCTTGGCTTGCGCCTGCGTCCGGTGATCGGCGACATCGGCATCCTGATGGCCGCCGTGCGCGGCTTGAACACCACCGATGCGCGCAAGACCGCGCTTCTACGCCATATCTGGCGCCCCAAGCGCTTCCGTGCGCTTTTGGACCGCTTCTCGGGGCGGGCCGCGCAACCGGCGGCACGTTTGGCGCTGTTGGAAAAGCTGGGCCAAGGGTCGGCTGCCGATCTGATTGATCAGGCGGGCACTTTCACCGGCCTGCGGAGCGCTTCTGAAATCACCGCTCGGATCGACCAGCTGAAGCTGGATGCCGATGCCGCCCCGATTGCGGCACCGGAAGCGGCGCTGCTCTATGATCTGCTGTCGCTGGAAGCGCCTGCCGATGCGGCCCTGCAACATCTGCGCGGCATCACATCGATGCTGCCCGCGATTGCGCCAGCGGTGGAGCGTTTCGCAGCCCGCCTTGCGGCCTTGCGCGCCGAAGGCATCGACACCGCCACCTTAGCGTTTGAAGCCAGCCATGGCCGCACCACGCTGGAATATTACGACGGCTTCGTCTTCAGCTTCTTGGCCGAAGACCCCGCCATGCCGCCTGTCGCCAGCGGTGGGCGCTATGACGCGCTGACCAAGGTTCTGGGCCAAGCGCAGGGCAAATCCATTCCCGCCGTCGGCGGCGTCATCCGCGCAGGCCTTGTCGCCCGTTTGCAAGAGGCAAAAGCATGATCAAGATTGGCGTGCCCTCTAAGGGGCGGTTGATGGAGAAAACCTTCGACTGGTTCGGCCAGCGCGGGATCACCTTGCGTCTGGACGGGGCCGAACGCGAATATTCCGGCGCGGTCGAAGGCATCGACGGGGTTGAGCTGGTGCTGCTGTCCGCGGGGGAAATCCCGCGCGAACTGGCCGCTGGGCGCATCCATCTGGGCGTCACCGGATCGGATCTGGTGCGCGACAAGCTGGCCGATTGGTCGGCGCAGGTGTCCGAACTTGCGGCCTTGGGCTTTGGCCATGCCGATCTGATCATCGCCGTGCCGGTGGCTTGGGTCGATGTGGAAACGCTGGACGATCTGGATGCGGCGGCAAGCGCCTTCCGCCAGAAGCATGGCTTCCGCCTTCGCATCGCCACCAAATACCACCGCTTGGTGCGCGATTTCCTGGCGGCAAATGATGTGGCCGATTACCAGCTGGTCGACAGCCAAGGCGCGACTGAAGGCACCGTGAAAAACCTGACCGCCGAAGCGGTGGCGGATATCACGTCTTCGGGTGAGACGCTTCGTGCCAACCACCTGAAGATCCTGTCGGATTCGCTGATCCATGGATCGGAAGCCAAGTTGTTCGCATCGCATCACGCCGATTGGTCCGATGCCGACAAGGCCACGCTTACCGCCCTGACCGGCCGTTTGGGTGTTCCTGCCCCCGCGCTGTGAACAAGCGCTGTAATCCGCGCGCTGTGACCCAAGCGGATAGGGCGAAAAACGCCCTATCCTCATGCCGCAGGGCGCGATAGGCTTCAAGGCGGAGGATCTGCCTATGACGCTTCTGCCCCGCCTGACATTTTTGATCGGAGCCAGTCTGATCGGATCTGGATTGACGGCGCTGATCGCCGCCCATGCCGCATCCGATACCAATGCCATCGCGCAGGCCTTGCGGGGCAATACCCTGAACGGCAGCTTGGACGCATCTGGCCCGTTTGAAGAATATTACGATTCAAACGGCGCGATCCATGGTGCGGATTACACCGGCACATGGACGCTGCAAGGGGACAGCTTGTGCTTGGGATATGACGGCAACCCGCCCAGTTGCTGGAGGCTGGAACTGGATGGCGACAGCTTGGTCTGGCGCGGCAAAAGCGGCGCGGTCGAAGGCCACGCCCGCATCATCAAGGGCAACCCAAAAGGGTTCTAAGGCCCTTCCCCCCTTGTTTCACTGGCAAAAGCCGGACGCTGCGGCGCAGAGGGCCCTGGCAAGGGCGCGAAAGACGCGCTACATGACCAAAACAGCATAAAAGGGGCAGGCCATGGCTCGGATTCTCATTACTTCCGCCATTCCCTATATCAACGGGATTAAGCATCTAGGGAACCTCGTGGGCAGCCAGCTGCCTGCCGATCTGTTCGCGCGGTATAACCGTGCGCGCGGCAACGAGGTCTTGTTCCTGTGTGCGACGGATGAACACGGCACGCCGGCGGAACTCGCGGCTGCCAAAAGCGGCAAACCGGTCGAAGACTACTGTGCTGAAATGCACGAGGTTCAGGCGAAGATCGCCGAAGGCTTCCGCTTGTCCTTCGACCATTTCGGCCGCTCGTCGAGCCATCAGAACCACAAGCTGACCCAGCATTTCGCGGGCCAGCTGAAGGCGAATGGCCTGATCCGCGAAGGCGAGCAGGAGATGATGTATTCGGTGGCCGATGGCCGCTTCCTGCCCGACCGTTACATCGAAGGCACCTGCCCGAATTGCGGTTACGACTCCGCGCGGGGCGACCAATGCGACAATTGCACCAAGCAGTTGGACCCGACCGATCTGATCAATCCGCGTTCGACCGTTTCAGGCTCGACCGATCTGGAACTGCGCAAAACCAAGCACCTTTACCTGCGCCAGTCGGAAATGCGTGACGAATTGCGCACATGGATCACCTCCAAGACAGACTGGCCGGTCCTGACCACCTCCATCGCGCTGAAATGGCTGGACGATGGCGATGGCTTGCAAGACCGTGGCATCACCCGCGACCTGCATTGGGGTGTTCCGGTCAAGGATGGCGAAAACGACTGGCCCGGCATGGAAGGCAAAGTCTTCTACGTCTGGTTCGATGCGCCGATCGAATATATCGCCTGCGCGCAGGAATGGGTCGATGCAGGCAAAGGCACCGATTGGGAAAGCTGGTGGCGCACCGACAAGGGCGCGGATGACGTGACCTATTACCAGTTCATGGGCAAGGACAACGTCCCCTTCCATACCCTGTCCTTCCCCGTGACGATCCTTGGTTCGGGCGAGCCGTGGAAGATGGTCGACTATCTGAAGTCGTTCAACTACCTGAATTATGACGGCGGCCAATTCTCGACCTCGCGCGGGCGTGGCGTGTTCATGGACCAAGCTTTGTCGATCCTGCCGTCGGATTACTGGCGCTGGTGGCTCTTGAGCCATGCGCCCGAATCCGCCGATAGCGAATTCACTTGGGAAAACTTCCAAGTGTCGGTGAACAAGGATCTGGCCGACGTGCTGGGCAACCTCGTCAGCCGCGTCACCAAATTCGGTAAATCGAAATTCGGCGAAATCATCCCCGAAGGCGGCAGCTATGGCGAACAGGAAAAGGCCCTGATCGCGGAAGTGACCGCGCGTATTCGTGCCTATGAAACCTTCATGGCCGAAATGGAAGTGCGCAAGGCATCGAACGAACTGCGCGGCATCTGGGTGGCGGGCAATGAATATCTGCAATCCTCGGCCCCGTGGACCGTGGTGAAGACCGATCCGGAACAGGCGCAGGCCCAGATCCGTTTGGCGCTGAACCTGATCCGCATCTATGCCGTGCTGTCGCAGCCCTTCATCCCTGATGCGGCGGCAACCATGATGGCGGCGATGGGGTCGGACGATTGGACTTGGCCCGATGATGTCGAAGCCGCCTTCAACCACCTGACTCCGGGCGCGGGTTTCACCGTGCCGGAAAACCTGTTCCGCAAGATCACCGATGAAGAGCGTGCCGAATGGCAGGAACGCTTCGCCGGTGTGCGGGACTAAGGCCTTGTCGATGATCCCCCAGACGGACCATGACTGGCAGTTGGTTTTGGTCCTATGGGGGACCAAATACCCGATCGGCGAAGTGAACCACCTGATCCGCTCGGTGCGGGGCCATGCCTCGCGCCCGCCGCGGGTGGTGATGATCACTGATCGCCCGCGTGAGGGTTTGGAGGAGGGCGTGATCCAACGCCCCTTCCCCGACTTCTTCATCCAAGACGAAATGAAGCGGTCCGGCTGCCAAGCCAAGCTGTGCATGTTCGAACACGGCGTCATTCCCGACGACCTGCCGTCGGTCTTTATCGACATCGACACCGTCGTTTTCGGCGATATGAGCCGCTTCCTGTCGCTGCAATATGACCGCAAGACGGTGGCGATCTTCCAAAGCGCGGTGCTGCCCTTTGGCGCCTTTGCCCGATGGATCTATCGCGTGACCAAGGGCAAGAAATACGCCCGCGGCAACAGCTCGATCATCGTGTTCCACCCTGCCGAATGCCACCATATCGCCGCGCGCTACCGCGAGCTTTATGCGCGGCACGGCTTCAACGGCATCCGCCCGATGGTCGCGGATGAGCGCTTCATCAGCTGGTCCAACCAGCCGAATATGCGCGCCATCCCATCCGATATGGCCGTCAAGATGCCGACCGAATTCATGCTGCCGTGGCGCTGGCTGATCTTGCTGCGCGCCCGTCTGCCTTGGGTCCGTGCGCGGTGGTCGCGCTTGATCGCGGTCACTTTGCCGGGGATCGAAGTGAAGGGCGAAGCCCTGCTCGCACTTCCCGAGGGCGGTGAAATCATTGACCGCAAAGGGCGTCGCCTGATCTGGTCGGAGCGTGCCTTGGGGCCGGTCAAAGAAAAGTTGTCGAACTACTACAAAGCCTTGATCCAAATGAGGGGACAAGAATGATCCTTGGTCACATCGGTGCGCGCAAAGGTTCCAAAGGCGTTCCGGGCAAGAATTTCCGTGAGCTTTGCGGCAAGCCTTTGATCGATTGGTCGCTGGACCAATTGTTCGCCAATCCCCGCGTGGATGCGGTCGTCATCTCGACCGATGACGAAGCGATCTATGAACACGGGATCAAGCGGGGCGCTTTGGACATCGGCCTGCGTCCGGCGGAACTGGCCACCGATACCGCGCCGAAATGGGGGGTCTGGCAACATGCCTTGGCGGCATCCGAAGCGAAGATCGGCCCCGTTTCGGCCTTCTTGGATCTGGATTGCACATCGCCCCTGCGTCTGCCCGAAGACATCAACGGCGCTTTGGACCTGTTCCAGACCCAATCGCCCGACATGGTGATGAGCGTCTGCGAAGCGCGCAAGAACCCCTATTTCAATCTGGTCGAACCCGATGCGACCGGCGCTTTGCATGTGTCCAAGCAACTGCCCGGCGGCGTCTGGGCGCGTCAGGATGCGCCGACCGTGTATGAACATGTCGGTCTGGTCTATGTGGTGGCACCCGATTACCTGCGCCACGCCAAGACCATCTACGAGGGCCGCGTGATCCCCTATCCGATGCCCTCGGACCGCTGCCATGACATCGACACGCCCTATGACTTCCGTCTGGTCGAATTCCTGCTGCAAGAGCAGCTGAAGACCGGCGTCAGCAAGGTCTGATGCGATAGGCTGGGGCGGCTAACGCCCCAGCATCTTGTCCAATGCTTTGACCGTCTTTTCCGTCGCATTGGCGCTTTGCGCGAAGAAGTCATCGATCCGATCCTTCGACGCGAATGCCCCCTTCACCAAAGCCGCCCCGAGCGAGGTGCCATTGGGCGCCGATTGCGCGACACCTGCGGTCTGCGCCTCGACGAAGGGATATTCGATCGTATGCACATGCGGCCCCACCAGAACCGGCTTCGACAAAGCCAAGGCTTCGGAAATGTTATGCGCGCCCTTGGGGTTGAAGCCACCGCCGACCACGACCTGATCGGCCATCGCGATGTAGAAATACATCTCGCCCAGACTATCGCCCAACAGCACTTCTGGCGTGCCGATCATCGGACCGAAGTCCTGCGCCGACAGATCCTTCGGCAGGATTTCCGACCGTTTCACCACCCGCAGACCCGCCTCGCGCAGGGTCGCCAGAACCTCGGGGAACCGTTCCGGACGACGCGGCACATAGACGATCAGCGGATCGGGACGGCCCGCATCGGATTCAGACTTCTGCAACATGCGGATCGCGGTGATATAGGTGGCGTCTTCGTCTTCGATGGCGCTGGCGATGGTGATCACGCGGCGATTGCCTGCCTGCAGCCAGTCCCGCGCCGCCTGCCCTGCCGCCACCAAAGCGGGCGGCACCGGCTGGTCAAAGCGCAACTCACCGGTGACGGCGATGTTCTGCACGCCCACCGAGGCAAAGCGATCACGCTGCAGGTCTGACTTCACCAAGGCCCCCGCAAAGCCGCGCATGACCGCTTGGCGCAGGCGCAGGCCTTTGGAATCCCGCTCCAAGGCGCGGCTGGGATATTGGGCATTGCACATGAACAAGGGCACGCCCACCGCTTTGGCCGCGAAGACCATGCGCGGCCAGATCTCGATTTCCATCACCAGCCCGCAGACGGGACGGAAGGCTTTGAAGAAGCGTTTGTAACAGGAGGCCAATTCGAACGGCACCCAGACCACACGGACGCGGCCTTGCGCGATTTCGGAAGCAAAGACCCGTTCGGCTTCCCTGCGGCCTGCAGGAGTGAAATGGGTCGTCACCACCTTGTCGCCCCGATCCAGCAGCGCATGGATCAAGGGCACCGCCGAGCGCAATTCGCCCAAAGACACCGCATGAACCCAATAGGCCCCTTGGATCGGATCGGTGTAGTGACCGAAGCGTTCTTCCATATGATCGGCGTAAAGCGGGTCTTTCTTCGCCCGTTTGCGCAAATAGGACGTCACGAAGGGCATGCCCGCCGTCCAAAGCCCCGACCAAGCCGCCAAGAAAAGCTGCATCACGCCGTGCCCCGCATCAGGTCCAACAAGTCCACTGCCATCGGGTCCAAAGCCCCTTTGGCGCGGTTCACAAATAGCGTCGCCCGCGCGGCGACATCAGGCAGATCGGGGGCGCCAAGCGCTGCGGCAAGGCCGCCGATCGCCACTTCGCGCGCCGCATCCTTGGCATCCAAAGCCTGATAATCCCGCGCGAAATTGCGGGTATCGGGGCCGTGCAAGACGGCGGCCCCAAGCGATGCCGCTTCCCATGGGTTGTGTCCCCCCACGCCGCCGAAACTGCCGCCGATCAGCGCCGCATCCGCCAGACGATACCACAGGCCCAATTCGCCATAGCTATCGGCCAGCCAGACCGCATCTTCGGCCTGAGGCTCGCGCCCCAAAGACCGGCGAGCGAAGGGCAGCCCCGCCTCATGCAAAGCGCTGGCCACCTTACCAACACGGCTGATATCGCGCGGCACCAAGATCAGCAGACGCGCCGGATCGGCCTTCCACAGCAGCTTATGCGCGCCCAAGACCTGCGCTTCGTCATCGGCATGGGTCGATGCCGCGACCCAAACCTTGCGGCCTGCAACGGCGGCCTTGGCCGCCTCTAATGCCTGCGGCTCCGCAGCAAGCGGTGGGGCCGCCAGCTTCATCGAGCCGGTCACCGTCACGCCTTGCGCGCCCAAGGCTGCAAGATTGGCCGCCGAACGGTCTTCCTGCGCGGTGATTAGCGCGAAACGCGACAACAGATCGCGATACAGCCCCCGCGCCTTTTGCCGTTTGGCCAAGCTTTCATCGGTGATCCGCGCATTGACCAAAGCCAAAGGAATCCCGCGTTTATGCGCGGCCACCACGGCGGCAGGCCAAAGTTCCTGTTCGGCCCAGACCGACAGATCGGGCCGCCAATGATCCAAGAAGCGCGCCATGAAGGCGCTGCTGTCGATCGGCAGATATTGATGCTGGGTATTGGGCGGCAGGTTCGCCCCCATCACTTGCGCCGAAGACCGCGCGGTCGATGTCACCAGAAAATGCAGATCGGGATCATGGCGCAGCATCGCATCGATCAAGCCGCGCAGCGCCAGCACCTCGCCCAGACCCACCGCATGCAGCCACACCAGCCGCCCCGCAGGGCGCGCGGCAGTGGGATGCGCTAGCTTTTCGCCCATACGTGCGGGGTCCTCCTTGCCACGCTTCAAGCGTCGCTGCAGCAGGCTGGGCGCGATCAGCCCCAACAGCGGGCTGGCCCACAACCACCCCCTCAGCAAGGGGCCGGTGGTGACGCGCTTAGTCATTGTCGCGGAACGCTTTTTGCAAATCCTGCGCCCAGAACGCCGGATCGGCCAGCACTTCGGCAAAACGATCCGCCGCGCGGCCCTCGCCAAAACCGGTGTCGGGCGCATGACGCTTGCCCCAATCGGCGGCAAGGAAAGCGGCAATCGCCGTGGTATCGCGCGCATCGGCGCCGCGCACGGAATCGGACAAGGCGCGATTGGTCTGGCGGGTGCCGATGTCCAAGGACGGGATGCCAAGGAAGGGCGCTTCACGCACGCCCGCACTGGAATTGCCGACCATGCAGGCTGCATTCTTCATCAGTTCGGAGAAATGCGCGAAACGCATCGACGGGATCAGCCGGAAGCGGTCTTTCGGCAAGCCGTTGATCACACGGAAGATATCCTCCGAACCGGGATCATTGTTCGGCGCGATCACCACCCAGTTTTTGCCGGATGCATTCAGCGCGCCGAACAGACCTTCGGCCTGCGCGCCCATGCTGGCCTGTTCGGATGTCACCGGATGGAACACCACGATGCCGTAATCATCATAAGAAATCGCATAGCGGGATTTCACCTCATCGATGGTCACCCCGGACGAGCCTTTGTGGAAATCCAATTCGGGAGAGCCGATGACATGGATCGCCTCTTCGGGCTCGCCCAAAGTCATCACCCGCCGCTTCGCCCCTTCGGAGGAGACGAAGTGATGTGTTGCAAGCTTGGTGTTGCAGTGCCGGAATACTTCATCAATGGTGCCCGACACTTCGCCGCCCTCGATATGGGCGGAAGGGATGTAATTGGTCGCGGCCACCAAAGCGCCCGCCAAAGCCTCGATCCGATCGCCATGGATCACCACCAGATCGGGCTTGGCTTCGGTGATGTAATCGGAAAAGCCGACCACGGTCTTGGCCAGAACGATATCCTGCCCGTCGCCCGCGCGTTGGTTTTGATATTCCTGCACCCGCACGCCCGCCATCCGCTGGACTTCCAGCTTGGTCAGGCCGTACCGCTCCATCATATGCATGCCGGTGACGAAGAAGGTCACACGATGCCCTGCATCACGGGCCGAAGCGGCCAATGGCTCCAGCTTGCCGAAATCGGCGCGGGTTCCGGTAAGGAAAAGAAGATGGCGGCTCATGGCAATTTTCTGACTGTTGACTAGCGACAGGGTCCGGCCCCCGTTATGCACCAAAGCCCCCGCCCAGACGAGGGCCGCTGACACGGCGGCCACATGAAAAGGGGCGGACCAAGCCGCCCCGTTCAAGCATTTAGCGCGATTTCGGCTTCAGACGGCCCTTTTTGCGCAAATATTGCAGGCGCGCCAAGCGGTTCTTCAACCGCAGCCATAGCGTCGGCAGGCGGCGATAGAACGGCCACTTCTTCACATCCGCGAAATTGCTGCCGGTGATGGTGCTTTGATTGCCGTCATCCACATGGCTGGGGAAAGGCTCCAACCCGTAGTGGCGGTAGTCATGCACATGCAGCAGGTCCAGCTCGTGATCAATCGGGCGGCGGATCGGCAGCATGGTATGCAGCAGACGTTCGGCCAGCTCGCGGTGGATCAGATAGGCCCCCAGACCCGTGGCAGGCCCCGCATAGGCATTCAGGCTGTAAGGCCCGATCTGCCCCTGCGACACCGGCTTCTTGGCGCGGATCTTGTTCAGCTTCAGGAAGTCCCAGTCATCCTTATGGACCATCGCCAGATGCAAGGCGCCAAGGAAATCGTCGTGGAACACCACATCGTCTTCCAAGACCAAAGCGACATCGTAATGGCTGTCCAGAAATTCCTCCCAGACGCCAAGATGCGAGAAATAGGCCCCGATCTCGCCCGGCATGACTTCGCGCCCGACATTGCGGCGGAAGCCTTCCAGATCGATCATCGGCACAAGGTTGTTCCATTCCTCACGGCCATCGACCGCAAGGAAGCGTTTGTAATCAAGCCCCATGGCGTCCAGCTGGGCATCCATCTTGGCCCGCCGTTCCGCAGAACGGGGCAAGTTGATCATCCAGATGGCAAGGCCGCCCTCTTCTCCAATCACACCAGATCTTCCCATTTCAATTGGGTGTTGCGCGTGACCGAGCGGGTCAGGCGCTTGCCCACCACCTTATCGAAATCATAAGCCGGAATTTCACCCGAACCCGGACGGCGCGCCCAGATATCGGCTTCCGTGATCACATGGCCTTCCGCCAGATCGGCATCCGCCACCACCGAACCACGCGCGAAGCGATAGACATCTTCTTCCGGCGCGGTGCGTTGTTTGGGGTTATTTGCGGCGATCCAGATTTCCTTCGAGCGGTCGATCAGGAAGCGCAATTCCGCCGGATCCATCGAATTGATGATGTCCGGACCCTTGCGATAGCGCGAGTCGGTATAGTGACGTTCCAGAATCGACGCGCCCAAAGCGACCGATGCCAAAGCCATCTCCGGCCCGATCGAATGGTCCGAGAAGCCGACGACTGCTTTGGGGAAAGCTTGCTTCAAATCGGTCACACCGCGCAAGGAGACGATTTCCGCAGGGCTGGGATAAAGGTTGGTGCATTCCAGCAGCGCATATTCGATACCGGCATCGTCCAATATCTGAACCGATGCGCGGATGGTGTCGATGGTTTGCATACCGGTCGACAGGATCACCGGCTTGCCCTTGCGCGCGATGTGACGGATCAGCGGCAGGTTATCCGCCTCGCCCGAGCCGATCTTATAGGCGCAGACACCGATTTCCTCCAAGAAATCAGCGGCCTTGCGGCTGAAGGGCGTCGACAGATAGATCATACCAAGGCTTTCGGTATAATCCTTCAGCGCGATTTCATCTTCGGCCGACAAGGCGCAGCGTGCCATCACCTCCCAGATGGAAACATCCGCATTCGGCGGGAAAATCGACTTGGCCTCGTCGGTCATCTCGTCTTCAAGGAAGTGGGTCTGGTGCTTGATCACCTCGCAGCCTGCGCCCGCCGCCAGACGCACCATTTCCTTGGCGACATCAAGGCTGCCACCATGGTTGATGCCGATCTCGGCGATCACCAACGGCGGGTGATCAGGACCAACGGAGCGATTGCCGATTTTCATGAGCGCAGACCTTTCAAAAACGGGTCTCTGTGATCTAGCCGTTGCTTGGGCTTTAGGAAAGACCCCGCCGCACCGACCGGCTAAAGCACGCCTTTCGCATGCAGCCACGGGAATGTTGGTTGCAATTTGCAGGGATGATCCACATTCTTAACATCTCATATAATAAAATCGCCACAGGCCGCCCTGCGATCTGCACCCAGCGTCCGAAGCGATATAATCTCCGCAGGGTCCCCCCGAAGCGGACGAGCAGAACGAGCGACGCTATGACCGAACCCCTTCCCGAACAGGAGAACTGCCAGCAACAAGGCGCGATCTGCTGGCGGATGAAAAACGGCGAATTACAGGTGCTGCTGGTCACCAGCCGCGACACCGGCCGCTGGGTGATCCCCAAGGGCTGGCCGATCGCGGGCAAGACGATAGCCGAATCCGCCCTGCAGGAATGCTGGGAGGAAGCAGGCGTGGTGGGGGATCTGGATAGTGCCGAACTGGGGGCCTATAACTACCGCAAGCGCCGCCCAAGGCGCGGCGATCTCAACTGCACGGTCTCCGTCTTCTCGATCCGTGTTGATCGCTTGGAAGACGATTTCCCAGAACGCGACCAACGTCGCCGCAAATGGTTTCGTCCCGCAAAGGCGGCCCGCAAGGTCAACGAGCCGGAACTCGGCAGCCTTCTCAATCACCTCGCTATTGCGCCGCAAGATATCCTGCCAGGCTGTGCTTTGGACGAAGAAGGCGAAGAACCCAAGGCCATGCAGGCACAAGCTACAGTCAGCGCTTGATTTTCCGGCATCAATGGTTAGCTCTCTGCGAGGCAAGCCCCTCGCAGTCCGGTCGGGAAGATGATCCGCTACAACCTCAAATGCGCCCATGCTCATGAATTCGACAGCTGGTTCCAATCGGCAACCGCATTCGACAGCTTGTCCAAAGCGCGCATGGTCGAATGCCCCGTCTGCGGCGATAGCAAGATAGAAAAGCTCTTGATGGCACCGGCCATCCGCTCGGGCCGTAATGTGGCAAGCACTGAAGAAAAACCATCTGCCCATGGTGCGCCTACAGCGACGCCATTATCACAGCCTGCCTCCGAGGCTGAGGCGGCCCTAACCGCCTTGCGCGCCGAACTGGAAAGCAATTCCGAATATGTCGGCAACGACTTCGCCACGGAAGCGCGTAAAATGCATAGCGGCGACGCGCCCGAGCGCGCCATCCACGGCGAGACCCAGATATCGGAAGCCAAACAGCTGCTGGAGGAAGGTGTTCCTATCCTGCCGCTGCCGTTCATGCCGAAACGGCGCACCAACTAAGAGCCTCCGGCGGGAGTATTTCAAAAAGGTGCAAACGGCTTTGGACCTTTGGTAAATACTCCCGCCGGAGGCGCCTTTTATTTCCCGAATTTCCCCCGCAAGGCGTCGGCAAATGCATTGGAGCTGCTTGAGCTGTCTCCACGGGGCGCCGCTTGCATCTGTGACGGGCGTGGCGCCTTTTGCACCGGTTTGGCGCCGCGCTCAGCGCTGCGTTCGCGGGCCGATTCCCGTGCATCCGCGCTATCCTTGCGCATGGTCAGCCCGATCCGTTTCCGCGGCACATCCACTTCGACGACGCGCACTTGGACGACATCGCCCGCCTTGACCACTTCATGGGCATCCTTAATGAAGCGATCGGCCAATTGGCTGACATGGACCAAGCCGTCCTGATGCACGCCGATGTCGACGAAGGCGCCGAAGGCAGCCACATTGGTCACCGTGCCTTCAAGCATCATCCCCGGTTTAAGGTCGGTGATTTCATTGACGCCTTCGGTGAAGGTCGCCGTCTTGAAGCTGGGGCGCGGATCGCGGCCGGGCTTTTCAAGTTCCGTCAAGATGTCTTTCACGGTCGGCAGACCGAAGCGGGCATCGATGAATTGGCGCGGGTCCAGCTTTTGCAAGGCGCTGCTGTCGCCCATCAGGCTGCGGATATCGCGGCCGCAGGCGGAAACGATCTTGCGGGCGATGTCATAGGCTTCGGGGTGGACCGAGGATGCATCCAGTGGTTCCTTGCCACCTGCAATACGCAAGAAGCCTGCCGCTTGCTCGAAGGCCTTGGGGCCAAGGCGCGGTACTTTCAGAAGGGACTTACGCGTTTCGAACGGTCCATTGGCATCGCGGAACGCGACGATGCTTTCAGCCAGACCGCTCCCGACCCCGGAGACTCGCGCCAGAAGCGGGGCGGATGCGGTGTTCAAATCCACGCCGACCGCGTTCACGGCATCTTCGACAACGGCGTCCAGTTGTTTGGCCAAGCGATGCTGGTCGACATCATGCTGATATTGGCCGACGCCGATGGCTTTGGGTTCGATTTTGACCAATTCGGCCAACGGGTCTTGCAGGCGACGCGCGATGGACACGGCGCCGCGCAACGACACATCAAGATGGGGGAATTCCTTGGCCGCCAGTTCGGATGCCGAATAGACCGATGCCCCTGCCTCCGACACGATCACCTTGACCGGCTTCTCCGACCCCGGCAGCGCCGCCAGCAGGTCCGAGACCATCTTTTCCGTCTCGCGGCTGGCGGTGCCATTGCCGATGGCGATCAGTTGGACGCGGTGCTTGGCGATCAGCTGGGCAATGGCCACCTGTGCGCCGCGCAGGTCGTTCTTGGGCTGGAACGGATAGACGGTATCGGTGGCCACCACTTTCCCCGTCGCATCGATCACCGCCACTTTCACACCGGTACGGATGCCCGGATCCAAGCCCATGGTGGCTTTGCCCCCCGCAGGAGCCGCCAAGAGCAAATCCTTCAGGTTGCGGGCGAAGACATTGATCGCTTCCAGCTCGGCGCGCTCGCGCACCGATCCCATCAGATCCAAGGTCAGCGAGGTTTTCAGCTTCACCCGCCACGCCCAGCTTGCCGCATCGCGCAGCCATTTATCGGCGGGGCCGGTGCCGCTTGCATTCAAGGCCGCGCCGCAAGCGCGTTCCGTGGGGCTTTCGCCGCGCGGCGCATCCGGATCGACCTCCAGATCGATGCTGAGCACGCCTTCGTTGCGGCCGCGCAGCATCGCCAGCACGCGGTGGCTGGGGGCGGTTTCCCATGCTTCGTTATGGTCGAAATAATCCGAAAACTTGGCGCCTTCGGCTTCCTTGCCCGCCACCACTTTCGCGCCCAAACGGCCGACACGGCCCATATGGTCGCGCAGGCGGCCCAGCAGCTGCGCATTTTCCGCCAGACCTTCGGCGACGATATCGCGCGCGCCTTCCAAGGCGGCTTTCACATCGGCCACGTTTTCCGCAACGAAGCCTTCGGCCAGTTTGGACGGATCGACAGTGCGATCTTGCAAGATGCGATCCACCAGCGGCTGCAATCCGTTTTCCCGCGCGATCATCGCCTTGGTGCGGCGCTTGGGTTTATAGGGAAGATAGATGTCTTCCAGTTCGGCCTTGGTGGTGGCTTTGCCGATCGACAGCGACAAAGCATCGGTCATTTTGCCCTGTTCGGTGATCGACCCGAAGATTGATGCGCGACGCGCTTCCATCTCGCGCAGATAGGACAGCCGTTCGGCCAAGGTGCGCAGCTGGGTATCATCCAAGCCGCCGGTAACTTCCTTACGATAGCGCGCGATGAAGGGGACGGTCGCACCCTCATCCAGCAGGGCTACGGCGGCGCTGACCTGATTGGCGCCGGCATTGATATCGGCGGCGATGGTCTGGGCGATGCGGCGGGCGGTATCTGCAGTCATATTCAGGACTTTCCGGATGAAGGGAGCCCCGACCTTAGCCGCCGATACCGCCAAGGAAAAGGGGGCCGTGCATCTTGGCAGGCCCCCTATTGTTTCATCCCAAGGCGTAGCCCGCGCCACGCACGGTGCGCAAAGGGTCTGCCCCGCCGTTTTGCATCAAGGACTTGCGCAAGCGGCCGATATGGACATCAACGGTGCGGCTATCGACATAGATATCGCGCCCCCAGACCTTGTCCAAAAGCTGTTCGCGCGACCAGACGCGGCCGGGCTTTTCCATGAAGGCCAGCAGCAGGCGAAATTCGGTCGGACCCAATTTCAACAGATCGCTACCGCGGTGGACACGGTGGGTTTCGGGATCAAGCCGGATATCGTCGAATTCCATCACCACGCCCAAGGTCGATGGCCGCACACGGCGCAATTGCACCCGCGCGCGCGCCATCAGCTCCAGCACGGAATAGGGTTTGACGATGTAATCATCCGCCCCCGTTTCCAAACCCCGTATGCGGTCGACCTCTTCGGCCCGTGCCGACAACAGCAAGATCGGGATCGCGCGGGTTTCAGGACGCATTTTCAGACGGCGGCACACCTCGATCCCCGAGAGTTCGGGCATCATCCAGTCAAGGATGATGATATCGGGGCGGTCTTCGTCCACGGCCAGCAAAGCCTCTTCGCCATTGGCGGCCTTGATGACGCGAAACCCTTCGGCTTCAAGGTTATACGCCAGCACCTCGCGTTGGGCCGGTTCGTCTTCCACCAGCAGCACCACGGGCTGGCTGGCTTGGCTGAGCGGCGTCAGCGCGGGCATGTCCTGTGTCATTGCGGCTTACTCCGTGGCGACATGGATCGCAGTGCTGTCAACCTTGGGGCGATCCCCTTCCGGCAGACGGCCCTTGACCAGATAGATCACCTGTTCTGCAATGGCGGTGGAATGATCCCCCACCCGTTCGATATTCTTGGCGATGAAATGCAGATGCATCCCCGCCGAGATATTGCGCGGATCTTCCATCATATGGGTCAGGAACTCGCGGAAGACCGAATTATACATCTGGTCGACTTCCAGATCGCGGCGGCGGACATCTTCGGCCAAAGCCACATCGCGGGCGACAAAGGCGTCCAGCGCGTCTTTCAACATGCCGACCACCAGCCGCGCCATGCGCGAAATCGATCCTGCCGCGCCGCCGATCTGGGTCATCTGGTTCAGCTGCAAGGACCGCTTGGCCAGATTCTTGGCATAATCGCCCGAGCGTTCCAGCGCGCCGATGATCCGCATCACCGTCAAAATGGTGCGAAGATCACCCGCCGCAGGCGAGCGCAGCGCAAGGATGCGGGCGCATTCGGCATGGACCAGTTCTTCCATCTCGTCGATGGTGCGGTCGCCTTCGCGGACCTGTTGGGCCAAAGCCTCGTCACGGGTTTCCAGCGCCTTGGCGGCCAGCAGCAGCGATTCTTCAACCAGCCCGCCCATGCGCATGACCATGGCCTGCACGCCTTCCAGATCGGCATCAAAGGCCGAACGGATATGGGGTTCCTTCATGGTGATCCTCCTTAGCCGATGCGGCCGGTGATATAGCTTTCAGTGCGCGGGTCTTTGGGCGTGGTGAAAATGGTGCCCGTCTCGCCGTATTCTACCAGATTTCCCATATGGAAGAAGGCCGTGCGTTGCGACACGCGCGCCGCCTGCTGCATCGAATGGGTCACGATCACCACCGAAAACTGGCTGCGCAATTCGTCGATCAGCTCTTCGACCTGAGCGGTTGCAATCGGGTCCAGCGCCGAACAGGGTTCGTCCATCAACAGCACATCGGGCGATGTCGCAATCGCCCGCGCGATGCACAAACGCTGCTGCTGGCCGCCAGACAGGCCGGTGCCGGGTGCGTGCAGGCGGTCCTTCACTTCGTTCCACAGCGCGGCTTTGCGCAGGCAGGTTTCCACCACCTCGTCGAGTTCGGCTTTCGAACGGGTCAGGCCGTGGATCTTGGGGCCGTAAGCGATATTGTCATAGATCGACTTCGGGAAGGGGTTGGGCTTTTGGAACACCATCCCCACCTTGGCGCGCAGCCGCACCGGATCGACGCGGCGGTCATAGATATTCTCGCCATCGAGCAGGATTTCTCCCGTCACCTTTGCCGAAGCCACCGTGTCGTTCATCCGGTTCAAACAGCGCAGGAAGGTCGATTTCCCGCAGCCCGACGGGCCGATGAAGGCGGTCACGGCGCCGGACAGAATGTCGACATTGACATCCTTCAGGGCATGGCTTTCGCCGTAATGCACATTCACGCCCCGCGCGGTGATACGGGGGGCGGCTGCCAGAGCCGCGCGTTCTTCCAACTGCATGTCTTTCATTTCAAGGCGTCCTTGCATGATATGCCCCCTTACCAACGGCGTTCGAATTTGCGGCGCAACAGGATGGCAGTCACGTTCATGATCACGAGGAAGACCAGCAGCACGATAATGGCACCGCTGGAACGTTCGATAAAGGCGGGGTCCGAGCGCGAAGCCCAGCTATAGACCTGCACCGGCAAAGCGGTGGCGGGGTCCATCAGACCGTCCACCGGAGCGGCGGGATAGGTTTCCACGAAAGCCACCATGCCGATCAGCAGCAAGGGCGCGGTTTCGCCCAAAGCGCTGGCCAGACCAAGGATGGTGCCGGTCAGGATACCGGGGGCCGCCAAGGGCAGCACATGGTGGAACACGGTCTGCATCTTGGATGCGCCGATCCCCAAGGCCGCATCGCGGATGGAGGGCGGCACCGCGCGGATGGCCGCACGCGCCGCGATGATGATGGTGGGCAGCGTCATCAGCGACAGCACCAAAGCCCCCACCAGCGATGACGACTGCGGCAGGCCCGCGAAGTTGATGAAGATCGCCAGACCCAAGATGCCGAAGACGATGGACGGCACGGCGGCGAGATTGGAGATATTCACCTCGATCAGGTCGGTGAACCGGTTCTTGGGCGCGAATTCTTCCAGATAGATCGCAGCCGACACGCCGAGCGGCACACAGATCACCAGCACCAGCAGCATCATATAGACCGACCCCAAGATCGCCACACCCACGCCCGACGATTCAGGGCGCAGGTCGGAACTGTCGGAATTGGTCAGGAAGCGCCAGTTCAGATCCAGCGACAGCATGCCCGCAGCTTTCATCTGATCCGCCACATCCAGTTGCGCAGGCGTCACATTGCTGTCGCGCTGGGCGGTTTCACGTGTGACACGCCCTTTCAGATAGCCGTCGATCCGGCCATTGGCATAGACATCCAGATCGATGGTGCTGCCCAGAAGCGCCGGATCGGCCAGCACCTTATTGCGCAATTCGGCAGGGGCGGATTTCGACACCATGTCGCCAATTTCTTTGTCGGACAAGGCGGATACATCGATGCCCTTGGCGATCAGCGCTTGTTTGAAGGCCGTGCTGACGACCTTGCCATAGCCGATGGTGGTGACCTTCGACATTTCCGTCCGGTCGCCATTGCCTTTGGGATCAAGGACCTTGGCGTCGATGGTGACGGGGAAATGCAGGCTGGCCTGACGAAACGCGCTGACGCCGTCCGACAAGATCGTCCCCAGCATCACCGCCAGCACGCAAAGCGACACCAGGATCGATGCCATGCCATAGCTTTTGAAGCGACGATCAGCGGCGTTGCGGCGGGCCATATCCGCCGATCCGGTCAGGATCGACTTATGCGGGAGGGTCTGTTGCTGAACCGGAGTCATTCGTATTGCTCACGATATTTGCGCACGATGTAGAGCGCGAGGACATTCAACCCCAAGGTGATCACGAACAAAGTGATCCCCAAAGCGAAAGCGACAAGGGTTTCGGGACTGTGGAAATCGGTATCGCCGGTCAGCTGGCCGACGATTTTGACCGTCATGGTGGTCATCGCCTCGAAGGGGTTCAGGCTTAGTTTCGCGGCGGCGCCCGCCCCCATGGTGACGATCATCGTCTCGCCGATGGCGCGCGATCCGGCCAGCAGCACCGCCCCCATGATGCCCGGCAAAGCCGCCGGAAGCACGACTTGCTTGATCGTCTCCGACTTGGTGGCCCCCAGCCCATAGCTGCCATCGCGCAAAGATTGCGGCACGGCATTCATGATGTCATCGGCCAAAGACGAGATATAGGGGATGTTCAAAATCCCGATCACGATCCCTGCGGTCATCACCGAGGCGCCCGAATTGCCCAGACCCAAAGGTTGCGCGAAATAATCCCGCAGCATCGGGCCGACGGTCACCAGCGCGAACAAGCCGAAGACCACGGTGGGAATGCCCGCGATGATCTCGATCAGCGGTTTGATCCAAGCGCGCAGACGCGGGGTGGCATATTCCGCCAGATAGATCGCGGTGAACAGGCCCAGCGGCACCGCCACCACCATGGAGATCAAGGTGATATACAAAGTGCCCCACAGAAGCGGCAGGAAACCAAGGTCGGAACCGCCCCGGAAATTCGGGCTCCAGGTCAGACCGAAGAAGAAGTCTTGCGCCGGATACATGCGGAAAAAGCCGATGCTTTCCGACAGCATCGACCAGACGATGCCCACCGTGGTCAGCACCGCCACCGATGCTGCCGAGATCAACAGGCCATAGATCACCCATTCGACACGATTGCGCGCCCGCAGAGCAGGCGACACCGCGCGCAAGCTGCTGGCCAGTCCGATCGCCGCCAGTGCGATCACCGCAACCATCCGCCACAAAGCGGCGGTTTCCAACGCGGCACGGTAGTCCTTGGCGCCAGCCAGCACTTCGGGGCGGATATCGCCCGCCAAGGCCACGCCCGCGCCCGTCATCAGGCTGCGCAGATCGCTCTGGTCGGCTTGCAGGGCATTGGCCTGCGATTGGGTCAGGGTGCCATTGGCGATCAAGGCCTCCATGCCAGACGCGACGCGGCGCAGATCGGCCATCGCCAATTGCAACGCCGTCGCATCCGCTTGCACGGCGGCAGGCAAATGCGACACCACCATCCGCTCCAGCACGATCGGCTGCACAGCCAACCAGACCACCAAAACGGCCAAAGCCGGCAGCAACGCATTCAGCGCCACATACCAGCCGTAATATCCAGGCAGCGAATGCAAATCGCGGGGATTTCTCGCCACCTGTCGCAGGGCGCGCGCGCGGCCCAGCACAAATCCTGCAATCGCCATCACCAGCAGCACTGCAAGTAAAAGAAGAACCGTCATAAACGCGCCCTAAACAGTTGGGGCAGAGCCTTGGGCGGCTCTGCCTTGGATTTCACATCAGTTGAGTGTGGTCAGTACGGTTTCCGCCGCCACCGCATCTTGCACGGCTTTCAGATCGGGGTCCGAGACCAAGCCGTAATGTGCCAGCGGACCATCGGGGCCTGCCATATCGTCCGACACGAAGAATTCGACGAATTCCTTCAAGCCGGGGATCACCCCCAGATGCGCTTTTTTCACATAGATATACAGCGGGCGGGACACCGGATATTCGCCCTTGGCGATCGCATCGACCGAGGGGACCACGCCGTCAACGGTCGCGACCCGCAGCTTGTCGGTATTGTTCTGGTAGAAGGACAGGCCGAAGACACCTACACCGCTTTTGTCCGCATCGATGCGTGCCAAGGTTTCGGTGTAATCGCCGTCGATATCGACCGAACGGCCATCGGTGCGCAAAGCGATACATTGTTTCTTGGCGGCAGCGATCTTGGCCTTGTCATCGCCTTCCGCTGCGGCCTTGTACAGATCGAAGGCTCCGGTCGCTTCGCAGCCGACTTCCATCAACTTGGCTTCAAAGACCTCGCGGGTGCCGTGCTTGGTGCCGGGCACGAAGGCAAGCAGGTTCTGATCGGCGAATTTGGCATCCACCTGCGCCCAGTTGGTGTTCGCATTGGCAACCAATGCACCATCCTTCACGACCTTTGCCGCCAAGGCGTTATAGACATCGGCGGCGGTCAGCGCGAAATCCTGCCCATCGACTGCGGAAGCGAAGACGATACCGTCATAGCCGATACGCACTTCCATCACGTCTTTCGCACCGTTCTTGGCGCAAAGATCAAGGTCGGTCTGGCTGATGCGCGACGAGGAATTGGCGATATCGACGGTATTTTCGCCCACGCCTTCGCACAGCTTCTTGCGCCCGGCACCCGAGCCGCCGCCTTCAACCACCGGAGTCGGGAAGTCGAAATTTTCGCCGAATGCTTCGGCCACGATGGTGGCATAGGGCAGCACGGTCGAGGATCCGGTCATCTGGATCTGGTCGCGCGCTTGCGCTCCGGTTGCAGCGGCAACCAGTGCCAGTGCGGAAACGGTCAGTTTGAACGTGGTCGTCATGGATCGCTCCTGTCATATCCCTGCGGTCTTGGGGGTGGGATATCGGCTTCTCATGACGCTTATGTTCCAGTTTCATGAAACTTATATGACACTGCATATGAAAACGCGGCGCAGAGGAGATCTGCGCCGCGCAACTGTCATATAGCGGAAAACGAATATTCGCTTACATACAGGCTTGGAAAAGCTTTCTCGTATTCTCGAAGGTCATCTCGACGGGGTTGCCGCCGCAGGACGGATCTTCCAAGGCCATCTCGGTCAATTCATCCAAACGCGCCGGATCAACGCCCAGAGCGGTCAGATTGGCAGGGATGGCCAGCTTTTCGCGCAGATCCATGATCGCCGCGCGGAAGCCGTCAAAGCCGCCTTCGATCCCCAGATAGGCCGAAGCCGCTTTGATGCGGTCTTCGATCGCGTGACGGTTGAAGTCCAGCACCATCGGCATCACGACGGCATTGGTGGTGCCGTGGTGGGTATTATAGACCGCGCCGATCGGATGGCTCAGGCTGTGGATCGCGCCAAGGCCCTTCTGGAAGGCCACAGCCCCCATCGCAGCCGCCGACATCATATGGGCGCGGGCATCCAGATCATTGGGATTGTCGTAAACCTTGGTCAGGTTTTCGAACACCAAGCGCATGCCTTCCAAAGCGATGCCTTGGCTCATGGGATGGTAGAACGGGCTGCAATAGGCTTCCAAGCAATGCGCCAAAGCATCCATCCCCGTGCCCGCAGTGATGAAACGCGGCATGCCGACGGTCAAAGCCGGATCGCAGATCGTCACCACCGGCATCAGTTTGGGATGGAAGATGATCTTCTTCTTATGGGTGGCGGAATTGGTCAGAACCCCTGCCCGCCCCACTTCAGAGCCCGTGCCTGCCGTGGTGGGCACAGCGATCAGCGGCGCGATCTTGTCGGCATCGGCGCGGGTATACCAATCGTCGATATCTTCCAGATCCCAGACCGACAGATCGGCACGCTGATGCGCCATCAGCGCGATCATCTTGCCCAGATCCAAGGCCGAGCCGCCGCCAAAGGCCACGATGCCATCATGGCCGCCCGCTTTATAGACCGCGATGCCCGCGGCCATATTGGTTTCGTTCGGGTTCGGGTCGACTTCGGAAAACACCGCGCAGCCCAGGCCCGCCGCCTGCAACACGCCCAGCGCTTCAGCCGTGATCGGCAGCGATGCCAGTGCCTTGTCGGTCACCAGCAAGGGCTTGGTGATGCCGCTGGCCTTGCAATGCTCGGCCAGTTCTTGAATGCGGCCGACGCCGAATTTGATCGCCGTCGGATAGGACCAGTTCCGGTTCGGAACGTTGTGGCTCATGGCTCAGACTTTCTTCAGGTGATAGGATTTGACGCGGGTCAGCGCGAGATAGCCAAGATAGGACAGCGAGGTGCCCCGTCCGGTATCCTTGCAGCCCGTCCAGCACAAAGCCGGATCAAGGTAATCGGCGCGGTTCATGAAGACGGTGCCGGTCTGGATCTGCGCGCCGATTTCAGCGGCGGTGTCATAATCTTCGGTCCAGATCGACGCGGTCAGGCCGTAATCGCAATCATTCATCAAGGCGATGGCTTCGGCATCATCCTTGACCTTCATGATCGCCACCACGGGGCCGAAGCTTTCTTCGCGCATCACCCGCATGGAATGGTCCACATTCACAAGGATCTGCGGCGCGAGATAGGCTTCGCCATCATCGGCGGGGAACAGGCTGGGATCGATCAGCGGCTTGGCACCCGCGGCGACGGCTTCCTTGATCTGGTCGCGCACCACCTTGGCGAAACGCGCATGGGCCATGGGGCCGATGGTGGTTTCCGGATCAAAGGGATTGCCCAGTTTCAGGGTCTTCACCCAAGCCACCGCCTTTTCGACGAAAGCGTCATACAGGCTTTCGTGCACATAGATGCGCTCGATCCCGCAGCAGCATTGGCCCGCGTTGAACATCGCGCCATCCATCAGCGTATCGACCGCCGCATCCAGATTGGCATCCGCCCGCACATAGCCCGGATCCTTGCCGCCCAGCTCCAACCCCAGCGGGGTGAAGGTGCCGGCAGCCGCGCGTTCCATCGCGGCCCCGCCCCCCACTGACCCCGTGAAGTTGATGAAATCGAAGCGACGCGCCTTGATCAGGGCTTCGGTGGTTTCATGGTCCAAGTTGATGTTCTGGAACACATCTGCGGGCACACCTGCGGCGACGAAGGCTTCGACCATCCGCTCGCCCGCCAGCATGGTTTGGCTGGCGTGTTTCAGCACCACCGTATTGCCCGCGATCAAAGCGGGAACAAGCGTATTGACCGTGGTCAGGAAAGGATAGTTCCACGGCGCCACGATAAACACCACGCCCAGCGCTTCGCGGGCCAGATAGCGGCGGAACTTGTCGCTGTCTTCCACCACCACATCGGCAAGGCTTTTCTCGGCGATTTCCGCCATATAGGCGGTGCGGGCATTCACCCCGCCGAATTCGCCGCCATAGCGGGTGGGACGCCCCATCTGCCATGCCAGTTCTTCGACGATCACGTCCTGCATCTCGTTCAGCTTGGCGATACCCGCCTGCACCAAAGCGATACGTTCGGCCAAGGGGCGCGCGGCCCAGGCCTTTTGCGCCGCACGCGCGCGGGCAATCGCCGCTTCGGCATCCGCCAGTTCAAGCGGTTTGCGCCAACAATAGACGCGCCCATCCACCGGCGAGATCAATTGGATCGGTTTCATCAGTTCACCTATAAAAGCGGTCTTTGCCGCCCCTTCCCTGTCAGGCCCGCTCGAGCAGGCGCTGGCGTTCAAAATCAGTCACCACCCGATCGGTCTCGCTGATCTCCCATTGGGCGGCATGATGATAATGCTCTACCACATCATCTCCGAAAGCTTTGCGCAACATTTCCGAATTCAGCAAAGCCGTCGCCGCATCGCGCAGGTTCTTGGGGATTTCACGGGCATCCCCTGCGGAATAGATGTCACCCTTCATCTCGGGTTCAAGTTCCAGCTTGTTTTCGATGCCGTCCAAGCCCGCCGCCAAAAGCGCCGCACAGGCCAGATAGGGGTTCACATCCGAACCGGGGATACGGCATTCGATGCGGATCGCCTTGGTCCCCGCGCCGCACATCCGGAAGCCCGCCGTGCGGTTGTCTGCCGACCACACCGCTTTGGTGGGGGCGAACATGCCGATACAGAAGCGTTTGTAGCTGTTCACATAGGGCGCCAAGAACGCGGTGATTTCTTCGGCATGGGCCAATTGTCCGGCCACATAATGCCGCATCAGATCGGACATGCCGTATTCGGCATCCTTGTCCAAGAAGGCGGGTTTGCCCTCCTTGCTCCACAGGCTTTGATGCACATGCGACGACGATCCCGCGCGGCGATGGTCGTATTTCGCCATGAAGGTCACCGACTTGCCCTTCAGATGCGAGATTTCCTTCACCGCATTCTTGACGATGATATGGTTATCGGCGGTGTCCAAGGCATCGGAATATTTGTAATTCACTTCGGCTTGGCCGATTTCGGCTTCGCCCTTGGTGTTTTCCACCGTGATCCCCGCCGCGTAAAGCCCGTTGCGGATCGCCCGCATCACGCCTTCTTCCTTCGAGGTCTGGAAGATGTGGTAATCTTCATTATAGCTGCCCACCGGACGCAAGGATTCGGTGCCTTGGTCGCGCAGCTGTTCATAGCTGTTCTCGAAGAAATAAAATTCCAGTTCCGTCGCCATCATCGGCTCGAAGCCCATGGAGCGCGCACGTGCCACCTGTTTCTTCAGGATCGCGCGCGGCGATACGGATACCGGTTCGTGGCTATGGTGATCCAAGAAGTCACCGATCACCATCGCAGTGCCTTCCATCCACGGCACAAGGTGCAGGGTGGTCATGTCGGGCTTCAGCACATAATCGCCATAGCCGTTTTCCCAGCTGGCGGTTTTATAGCCAGGGACGGTGGTCATCTCCATATCGACTGCCAGCAAGTAGTTGCAGCAATGCGTTTCTTCGTGGCCGCCATCGATGAAGAACTGCGCATGGAAGCGCTTACCCACCAAGCGCCCCTGCATGTCGATACCAGCCACCACTACAGTGTCGATGTCACCACTGGTGACCAAAGCTTTCAGCGCATCGAAGCTTAGATTGCCCGCCATTTGACGTCTCCCCATTCGGGTTTTTAGGTTTCTCTCCCTGAAACGGGGCGCCCGTGGTGGACGCCCCGTTTCCTGTCATGTCGCGCAAGGGTTTACCGGTACGGACGACCGGCCTTTTGCATCAGCGCGTTATATTCCTTGAAGGCCGCGACCACTTTGGCCTTCACCTCGGATTCAGCGGCAATCTCGTCCCAGAAGGTGACAGCCGCATCTTCCACCTGTTTCCATTCCTCGTCAGGGATCGAGGTCAGTTTAAGCTTGGGACCATTGACCCGCAGATCGGCCTCGCCGCCCCAATACCAATGCTGACGATAGTAATGGGACTGTTCGAAGCAGACCGTCAGAAGGGTCTTCAGATGATCCGGCAAAGCGTTCCAACGGTCCATATTGGCGAAGAAATGCCCGATCCATGCGCCGGAAATATTGTTGGTCAGGAAGTAGTTGGTCGGGTTTGACCAGCCGACGGTGTAAACTTCGGTGATGCCCGACCATGCCACGCCGTCCAATTCGCCGGTCTGGATCGCCACTTCGACATCTTCAAAGGGCACGGTGACCGGCACCACGCCGAATTGCGTCAGGAAGCGGCCAGCGGTCGGGAAGGTGAAGACGCGTTTGCCTTTCAGATCGGCAAGGCTGTTGATCGGGTCTTTGGTCGCGAAATGGCACGGGTCCCACGATCCTGCCGAGATATGCTTGATGCCGACCTTGGCATATTCCTCTTCCCAGATCTGTTTCAGCCCGAATTTGTTGAACAGAACCGGCACGTCCAAGGAATAGCGCAGCCCCAGCGGGAAATAGCCGCCAAACACCGTGACTTCGGTGGGGGATGCCATGGAATCGTCATCCGACTGCACGCAATCAATGGTGCCCGCCTGCATGGCTTGGAACAATTCGCCCGTCGGCACCAATTGGTCGGCGGTGTAAAGTTCGATCACCATCTGGCCATTGGCGATGGTATTGAACATCTCGATCGCGGGTTTGACGACCTCGGCAGCAAGGGCCGCGCCGGCATAGGTCTGCATCCGCCATTTGATAACCTCTTGGGCGCGCAGCACATTCGGCGCGGCCAAGGTCGCGGCCCCTGCGGCGACAGCGCCTTTGGTCAGGAAGGAACGTCTGGTCGTCATCGTAATACCTCCTTGTTCTTATGAATCTTGCCCCCTTTGGCGGGGAACTTAGGGATAGAAGTAATTCGGAAGCCACAAAGCGATCTGCGGGAATATCATGATGATGATCAGACCGACGAGCATAGTCACCACAAAAGGTGCGACCGACTTGTAAATATCGCCCATGGTGATTTCAGGTGGCGCGAAAGCCCGCATCAGGAACAGGTTATAGCCGAAGGGCGGCGTCAGATAGGCGATCTGACAGGTGATGGTATACAGCACCCCATACCAGATCAGCACATCGCCGCGCGGCATCCCGAAGTCCAAGCTGCCGATCAGCGGCACATAAAGCGGCGCCACGATCACCAGCATCGCGGTGTCGTCAAGGAACATCCCCATCACAAGGAAGGACAGCTGCATGATGACCAGAATGGCCCACGGGTTCATATGCATTTTCTGCACGAACAAGAACTCGATCGCCTTCACCGCGCCCAAGCCGTCGAAGACCGCGCCGAAGGACAAGGCCGCCAAGATCACCCACATGAACATGCAGGAAATCCCCAAAGTGTTACGCAGCGCGACTTCCAGCACATTGCGATCGAAGCGGCGTTTGAGGGCCGCGCCCAGAACGGTCATTGCGACACCGATCACCGAGCTTTCGACCAGTGATGTATAGCCATAGACGAAGGGCGTCATCATCGCGGCGAAGATCATGAAAGGCGTGATCCCCGCGCGCAAGGACCGCCATTTCTCGGCCTGGGTGATGCTGGCCGCTTCTTCTTCGGAAATGGCGGGACCAAGGCTTGGCTTGATCTTGCAGGTGACGATGATTTGCAGGATGAACATCGCCGCCAGCATCAGCCCCGGCATGATGCCCGCCAGCCACAATTCCGAAATCGGCGCGCGGGCGATCATCGCATAAAGCACCAAGACCACCGATGGCGGCAGCAAAATCCCAAGGCTTGATCCGGCTTGGATCACGCCGGTGACCATCTGCTTGTCATAGCCGCGCTTCAGCAATTGCGGCAAAGCGATGGTCGAGCCGATGGCCATCCCTGCCACCGAAAGCCCGTTCATGGCCGATATCAGCACCATCAGCAGCACGGTGCCGATGGCCAAGCCGCCCCGCATTCGCCCGAACCAGACGTGGAACATGCGATACAGGTCATCGGCCAGACGCGCCTCGCTCATGACATAGCCCATGAAGATGAACATCGGCAACGACAGCATCGGATACCATTTCATCAGCTTCATGCTGGCCGAAAAGCCCATCCTTTCGCCCCCCGTGCCCCAGAGGGCCAAGGCCGCGACCACGGCGACAAAGCCGATCACGGCAAAGACCCTTTGGCCGGTGACCATCAGCAAAAGCATGGTCGAGAACATCAAAAGTGCGATCATTTCCTGCGGCATATCAGATGGTCTCACCTTTGATGGTGGCGATGTCGCGGATCAGCGCCGCCAGCGATTGCAGCAGCATCAGGAAGAAGCCGATGCACAAGATCACCTTGATCGGCCACATGACGGGCCGCCATGCGGTCGGGTTTCTTTCGCCGTAAGTGAAGGCATAGATGGTGGAATCCACGGCGCCATACAGCATCACGCCCAGATAGAAGATCAGCGCGAAAACGGTGAAGGCATCCCACCATGCGCGTTTGCGCGGGGTCTGCTTGGCATAGAACAGGTCCATCCGGACATGGCTTTCCATCTGCATCGCATAGGGTCCGCCAAGGATGTAATAGGCCACCATCACGAATTGCGCCATTTCCAGTGTCCAGAGCGACGGGTGGAAGAAGGCTTTCGAAATGGTCGACCACATCAACACCGCCATCAAAGCGAACAGCAGATACATGGCGAAACGGCCGACGCCGTAATTCAGGCGATCAACCCCGTGCACGAAGGATTTGGCAATTGGCGGCATCAGCGGTCCTTTGCTTCACAAGCGCCCAGCGCCTGCGCAAGGCAAGGCGCAAGGCGGTCGGCCATCGCATCAGCCAAGGCAGGCGTGGCGATCAGATCGTTGCGCAGTTCAAGCATGGCATTGGTCAGCCCATAGGGCGTTGCCTGCAGCCGAAGACTATGGGTGACGCCATCGGCAGCGGAATAGGGTTCGTTCAACTGCGTGTTCAGCCCCTCTGGCGCATGGGCCACAATCGCGCGGGCATAGGCTTGGTCGGCATCATGGATGACCCCGAATTCCACCGCGCGCGCCTGCCCGTGATAGATCGGCGTGAAGGAATGCACCGTCACAACCACGGGCCTGATGCCTTGGGCGATACGGGTGGCAAGCGCGGCGTGAAGCCGGTTGTGGAAGGGCAGATACAGGGCCTGCGTCCGTGCCAGACGGGCGTTCGCATCAATCGCCGCATTGCCGGGGATGTCATAGATTTCCGACCGCGGCGGCATGGCACCGATCTGATCGGGCGCGCGGTTCAGGTCATAGACCAGACGGCTGACCGGCGCATGGACCAAGACCCCGCCCAAACGCTGCAGCAAGCCCCGCGCCAGATCCAAAGCGCCCGGATCCCAGGCGATATGGGCATGGCGCGCCTCGCCCGTAAGACCCAGCTCGTCCCAAGCGGCTGGGATGTGATGCGAGGCATGTTCGCAAACAAAGACGAAACGCGACGACCCCTGCCCGCCGCCGTCCTGTTCTTCCACCAGCGCCGGAAAATGCGGCTGCGGCTGGTCTTCACCCCTGTCGGCAGGCAGCCGTTCAGGGGGCGCTATTGGCGCACCCATTCCGTAAGTCTCCCTGTAGTATTTTGCTTTTTTCTTACGGTCGGCTGGCGCGCCCCATTCTGTCAAGAAAATTTCAAAATTTTTTTTTCTGTTACAAATTATTCTAAATCGTCTCAGACTGGCACAGATGATTTGGCGCAATTTCATGCAGGACCGGTGATGAGTGACGCAGCCCCTTCTTCGAGCGAAACCTTGGGCAGCCGCCTGCGCCGCGCCTTTCCCGATCTGACCCGCGCCGAACAGCAATTGGCGTCTTATGTGCTGCGGCATTATCCGGTATCGGCCTTGGGCTCGATCACCGCTTTGGCGAAGGCCGCACAGGTTTCGACGCCGACGGTGGTGCGATTGTGTCAGAAGCTGGGGTTCAAAGGCTATCCCGACCTGCAAAGCGCGCTGCGCGCCGAGGTCGAGGTGATGCTGGTCTCCCCGCTGACCAAACATGACCGATGGTCAGCGCAAGCCCCTGAAACGCATCTGATAAACCGCTTCGCCGATCAGGTGATGGCCAATCTGCAGGCGACCTTGGGCGGGATTGATCATGCCGAATTCGATTCGGCGGCAGGGCTGCTGGCCGACCCGGACCGGCGGATCTGGACGATGGGCGGGCGGATCACCCATACCATGGCCGATTATCTGACCACGCATTTGCAGGTGATGCGTGCGGGGGTGACGCTGCTGTCGGCCCTGTCGAACACATGGCCTCCGGCGCTGTTGGATATGCAGGCGGGCGATGTCTTGGTGGTCTTCGACATTCGCCGCTATGAAAATTCGGTGCTGCAATTGGTCGAACTGGCCGTCGAACAAGGCGCAGAGGTGATCCTGATCACCGACCCATGGACCAGCCCTGCCGCCGCCCATGCCCGCCATGTGCTGCGGGCCTATATCGAAGTGCCCAGCGCATGGGATTCGTCGGTTTCCATCATGGTGCTGGTGGAAACCCTGCTGGCATCGGTGCAAAGCGCAAGCTGGCAACAAAGCGAGGCGCGGTTGAAGCGGTTGGAAACCCTGTATGACCGGTCAAGATTCTTCCGCCGCTATCGCTAGCGGCGGAACAGGATCAGTCGTTCAAGACGATGAAATCGCGCGCGGCAGCGGCCAAGGTCACCTCGGCGCCTGGTGCGGGCGGCGGGGCATCGGCGCGGTTGAACAGGTCCAAAGACAGTCGATTGCCGTCCACGTCCAAGCCAAGCCGGATCACCGCGCCAAGGAAATCGACATCGCGCAGGATGGCCTTGAAGGCCACTTCGCGGGTCGGATCAGCGCCAAGCCGCAGGGCTTCGGGGCGCAGGGCCAAAGTCACCTGCTGCTGGTTCGGCAGGCTGCGTCCCAGCGATATATGCTGCCCGCCCAAAGCCACCCTGCCCTGCGCAGGGTCCAGAACCCGCGCCTGCAACTGGTTCACCTGCCCCACGAAAGTCGCCACGAAGCGCGTCGCCGGTTTGTTATATAAGGTGAAGGGATCGGCCACCTGTTCGGCCACGCCGCCATTCATCACCACGATCCGGTCGGACATCGACAGGGCTTCTTCCTGATCATGCGTCACGAAGATCGTGGTGATCCCCAGCTCGCGCTGGATCGAACGGATTTCATTGCGCAGCGAGACCCGCACCTTGGCATCCAAGGCCGACAGCGGTTCGTCCAGCAGCAAAACGCGGGGTTTGGGGGCCAAAGCGCGCGCCAAGGCCACCCGTTGCTGCTGACCACCTGACAGCTGGAACGGATAGCGCCCGCCCAGATCCGGCAAACCGATCAACGCCAGCATGTCGGACACCCGCGCATTGCGTTCCGCCGTGGGCACGCCCGCGACCTTCAGGCCGAAGCCCACGTTTTCCGCGACCGTCAGGTTGGGAAACAAGGCATAGGCTTGGAACATCATGCCGACATTGCGTTTGGCGGTTTTCAATCCCGCCATATTGCGCCCGTCGATCGAGATATGGCCCGCACTCGGGGTTTCAAAGCCTGCGACCATCCGCAGGACCGTCGTTTTGCCACAACCTGACGGCCCCAAGAGCGAGATGAACTCGCCCTTTTCGACATCAAGGTTGAAATCCTTCACCACACGTAGCGCGCCGAAAGACTTTTCTAAATGCGAAATGGTCAGGAAGCTCATTTACCGGCAGCTTTCGTATGTTTTGAGAAGCGGTTCGCCAATTGGATCACACCCATACAGGCCCAAGTGATGGCGAAGGCGATGACCGACAAAGCGAAAGGCTCATAGGGTTTGTTGGCACCGATCCGCGCCAGATAGGGCCCGAAGGCCGGACGGTTCAGCAATGCCGCCAAGGTGAATTCACCGATCACGATGGCCAAGGTCAGGAAAGCCCCCGACAAAACGGCAGGCATGACATTGGGCAAAATGATGCGGGCGATGATACGGGTCCAGCCCGCGCCAAGGCTTTGCGCGGCTTCGGTCAGGGTCGCGACATCGATCGTGCGCAGACCGGTGTCGATGGCGCGATACATATAGGGCAGTGCCAGAATGGTATAACCACAGGCCAGCAGGAAATTAGTGCCCATCAGGCTGCCGGTCAGCGGCAGGAAGCTGGATGTGTTATACAGCCGGATATAGCCGAACACGATGACGATGGCCGGAATAACCAAGGGCAACAGGGTCATGAATTCGACATAGGGCCGCGCCCATGGCATTTTCAGCCGCACCCAGAACGCCGTCGGCACCACCAACAACACGCCGAATACGATGGTCACCAAAGCCATGCCAATCGAATAGAGGAAGGTCGACTGGAATTCGGGATCGGCGATGATCTTGGTATAGGCATCCAGCGAATAGACGCCACGCCGCGCTTTCAGCGAAAACTCAGCCAGACCGATCAAGGGCAGCGCGAAATAACCAAGGCCGAACAGCAGGACGATCCAGCCGGTCAAGCGGGTGTAAAGGCTCATTTCAGCCACCTCTCGGCGCGGATGCGCAGCCAGATATAGACCACATTGGCGATGCCGGTGATGACGATCATCCCGAAGGCCATGGCATAGCCAAGATTGGGATTGCCCAAGACATCGCCCCTGATCTGCGCGAACAGCTGGATCGGCACGATGTTCAGCGAGGAACCGGTCAGGGCAATCGCGGTCGCAACAGCGCCGAAGGAATTGGCGAAGAGCAAAGCGAAGGTGCCCAAAATCGCAGGGAACAAGATCGGCAAAGCCACCATGCGCCAGTATTGCAGCGTGCTCGCCCCCAGGACTTCAGCCGCCTCGCGCCATTCGCGACGCAGGCCTTCCAGCGCGGGGGTGATGATCAGAATCATCAACGGGATCTGGAAGAACAGATAGGTGACCGTCAGGCCCCAGAAGCTGAGGATCGAAAACCCCAGATCGCGCTGCAACACGATACCGAATTGCGTGCGCAGGAAGACCGTCACCAGACCAACCGGCCCGAAGGTGGCCAAAAAGGCGAAAGCCAGCGGCACGCCCGCGAAATTGGAGGCAACCCCCGAGAATGTCAGCAGCGGCGCTTTCACCCAAGAAGGGACCGCGCGAAAGACCACGGCTGCGGCAATCGCAAAGCCGAACAGACAGCCCAAAGCCGCCGATACCGCAGATATCTTGATGGAAATCCAATAGCTTGACGGAATGGTTCCGGTATTGAGATCGCGTATGTTCTGTAATGTGAAAGCGCCGTTGCGATCTTGGAAGGCCCCGATCACGATATGCGCGGTCGGCAGCACCAAGAACAACAGGATGAAAATAGCGAAAGGCAGCAGCCCCAGCCATGTCAGCGGCAAGCGCCGCCAGAGCGGGGGGGCAGCAAAGCTTAGCTTTGGGGCAGGCGTCGTCATGGGCGACATATTCCCTTACGCATCAAATGCAATCTGCCCCAGCCCCGCCAAAGCGGGACCGGGGCCGTAATGTGGAACCGTCTTACTGGACGTTCGCGCCGACGACCTTATCCCAGTCGGCCGTGACCACTGCCTTGTTGGTATTGGTCACGTCGAGGGTCGGGAAATAGGCCTTCTCGTAGGATTCAGCCGGCGGCAGCGCGTCGATCAGCTCTTGCGGGACTTTGCCTGCGGCGACCATGGCGTTGAAGCGCACGGGGTGGCAATAGCCCTTCAGCCATAGGTTCTGGCCTTCGTCCGAATAGAGATATTCCATCCAAAGCTTGGCCGCATTGGGCTGCGGCGCATAGGCCGAGATGCCCTGCACATAGACGCCTGCCAAGACGCCCGACTTGGGCACCACAACTTCGACCGGCGGGTTGCCCGCCAATTCGTCCGCCCATGCCAAGGCGTTGTAATCCCATGCGATAATGATCGGGGTCGCGCCCTGAGCCAAGGTGCCTGCCTTACCGATGACGGGGACGAAATTGCCCGCTTTGTTCAGTTCGGCGAAGTAGTCCAAACCGGCTTTGGCAGCCGCTTCACCCGGCTCTGCGCCTTTGGCCAGACCTGCCGCCTGAACCGCGACAATCGCTTGGTTCGACGCGCGCGGATCGCCCGCCAAAGCCACCTGACCGGCATATTCCGGCTTCAACAGATCGGCCCAATCGGTCGGAACGTTTTCGACCAGATCCTTGTTCACGATGAAGGCCAGCACGCCGTAATAATCGCCATACCAATGGCCGTCGGCATCCTTCACATCGGCGGGAATTTCGTCCCAAGTCGATACTTTATACGGCTGCAACAGGCCTTCGTCCTTCATCGACGGGCCGAATGCCAGACCGACATCGACAACGTCGGGCGCCTGCGGACCTTTGTTGTCCTTGTTGGCCTTGACCGCTTCGACTTCATCCGCCGAACCCGCGTCCGGATTCAGTTCGTTGACCTTGATCTCGGGGTATTTGGCTTTGAACCCATCGATCACGCCACCCCAGCCACACCAATTGTGCGGCAAAGCGATGGTGGTGACCATGCCTTCCTTCTTCGCGGCTGCTTCGATTTCGGCCAGCGACTGGGCACTGACCATGGCCGTCGATGAGAGCATCGCAAGGATCGCAACACCCGTGGTCGTAAATTTGAGCATCTATTCTCTCCGTTGGGTTCGGCCCGAAATGCTGGGCTCTTCTTGTCGCGATCAAAACAGACGCAAGATGACTCTACGATGACGATCGCGTAATATATTGATGACACGCTAGCCGCAGTGCTGCCTTTCGCCAAGGAAATTTAACTGAATATGTCGCGCGAACGCATCCTCCGACCCCGACGGTCGGAAAATGATCAAAAAGCGGAAACGCCCCAAAGCACCAGCGCATAGCGCGCCGCTTTGGCCAGACCGACGATCACCACGAAGCGCCACAGCGGCTCGCGCATGACGCCTGCAACCAAGGTCAGCGGATCACCGATAATCGGCACCCAAGCGGCAAGCAGGCTCCAGCGGCCAAAGCGGCCGTACCAAAGCTGCGCCTTGGCCAGATGCGCGGGTTTGACCGGAAACCACCGCCGGTCCGCATAGTGCAACAGGAACCGGCCCATCGCCCAATTCACGCATGATCCCAGAAGGTTACCGGCACTCGCCACCGCCCATAGCGTCAGCACAGGCGCCACCTCCTTGATGGCCATGGCGCCCAGCAGCAGTTCGGATTGCGCGGGCAGCAAGGTCGCCGCCAAAAAGGCCGCGCTGAACAAACCCAAGAGTGACAGCATCGCTTGATCCTTCCGCTACCCGCTTCGCCATAGCGGGTTTATGCGCTAAGATCATCTGAACTTACCGAAGGCCGCGATCATGACATCATTTCCTGCGCTGAGCGCGCTGCTTGCAACCGTAAAGCACGGTTGTCGACCAGCTGCCGGATCGAAGAGATCAGCCTGAAACACCAGCTGGCCCTGCCCGCCGCCCTGCGCGATGCCGAAGCAATCCAGCCCGCCCAACCGCATCACGCCAGCGGCCAGCATAATCTGCGCAAGGCCTTTACCCCCGCGAAGGGATGAAAAAAGCCGCCCCCTGGGCGGCTTTTCTGTGATGTCACTTAGAAATCGAGGTTTTCGACATTAAGCGCGTTTTGCTGGATGAACTCGCGGCGCGGTTCGACCACATCGCCCATCAGCTTGGTGAAGATGTCATCGGCTTCGGCCATGTCATCGACCTTCACTTGCAGGAAGGTGCGCGCATCGGGGTCCAGAGTGGTTTCCCACAGCTGTTCGGGATTCATCTCGCCCAGACCCTTGTAGCGTTGCATGGTCAGGCCTTTTTCGCCTTCTGCCAAGATCGCTTTCAGCAGTTCGATCGGGCCGTGGATCAGCTGTTCGCGGTCCTTGCGCACCAGCTTGGCCGGATTGCGGAAGATATCGCGATGCTGCGACGCCGCCTGCGACAGACGACGCGCCTCACCCGACCGCAGCACGGCGCCATCCAGCGAGCGCAGCTCTTCGACGCCACGCACAACGCGGCTTAGACGGATGCCGTGATCTTGCGTGATGCGGCCTTGCCAGCCGCGTTCATATTCGGTCGCGACCATATCCATGCGGTTGGCGACCAGATCGGCCACGACTTGCAGTTCGGAATCGGCATGGGCCGGTTCGAATGCGCCTGCCAATGCGGCTTGTTCCAGCACCACGCGCGGGTAATGGGTCGGGAAAGCATCCAGCACCTGACGGAAGGTGCGCGCGCCTTCGACGACACGGGCCAGATCGGCACCGGCGATTTCTTCGCCATTTTTCAGACGCAGAACCGCGCCTTCGATGCCCATTTCGACCAGATAATCATCCAGCGCGGCTTGGTCTTTCAGATAGACCTCGGAGCGGCCACGGCTGACCTTATACAGCGGCGGCTGCGCGATATAGAGATAGCCGCCTTCGATCAGTTCCGGCATCTGACGGAAGAAGAAGGTCAAAAGCAGCGTGCGGATATGCGCGCCGTCCACGTCAGCATCGGTCATGATGACGACTTTGTGGTAGCGCAGCTTCTTGATGTCGAATTCGTCCCGCCCGATACCGGTGCCAAGCGCGGTGATCAGCGTGCCGATCTCTTGGCTGGACAGCATGCGGTCGAAACGCGCGCGTTCGACGTTCAGGATCTTACCCCGCAGCGGCAGGATGGCCTGATTGGCGCGCGAACGACCCTGTTTGGCCGAACCACCTGCCGAGTCCCCCTCGACCAGGAACAATTCGGATTTCGCCGGATCGCGTTCCTGGCAATCCGCCAGCTTGCCCGGCAGCGATGCCACATCTAAAGCGGTCTTGCGACGGGTCAATTCGCGGGCCTTACGGGCCGCTTCACGCGCCAAGGCCGCCTCGACAATCTTGCCGACAACCACTTTGGCAATCGCGGGATTTTCTTCAAACCATTCGGACAGCTTTTCGTTGACCAGATTTTCGACGGCCGGACGCACTTCGGACGAAACCAGCTTGTCCTTGGTTTGGCTAGAGAATTTCGGATCCGGCACCTTGACCGACAGAACACAAGTTAGGCCTTCACGCGCGTCATCGCCGGTGAAATCGACCTTCTCCTTCTTGGCGATGCCAGAGGATTGCGCATAGGCGTTGATGGTGCGGGTCAGCGCGCCACGGAAGCCCGCCAAATGGGTGCCGCCATCGCGCTGCGGGATGTTGTTGGTGAAGGGCAGCACGTTTTCATGGTAGGTATCATTCCACCACATCGCCACTTCGACGCCGATCCCGTTCTTTTCGCCGACCATATAGATCGGCTCGGGCATCACGGCGGTCTTGGACCGGTCAAGGTATTTGACGAATTCCTTCACACCGCCGTCGTAATAGAGTTCGGTATGCAAAGGTTCGGCAGGGCGTTCATCTTCGATGATGATCCGCACACCCGAGTTCAGGAAGGCCAGCTCGCGCAGACGGTTTTCCAGCGTCTTGAAGACGTAATCCAGATTCGAGAAGGTGCCCTCGGGATGCACTTGCTTTGACGAAGCCATGAAGCGCACTTCGGTGCCCTTCTCGCCCGGAGCGGGACCGACTTCGCGAACATGTTCGACCGTTTCGCCCTTTTCGAAGCGGGCGTAATATTCCTTGTCGTTGCGCCAGACGCGCAATTCCAGCCAATCCGACAAAGCGTTGACGACCGAGACACCCACGCCGTGCAGACCGCCCGACACCTTATAGGCGTTGCCGCTGTCATCGGTGTTGTTGAATTTGCCGCCCGCGTGCAGCTGGGTCATGATGACCTCTGCCGCCGAGACGCCTTCTTCTTGGTGCATATCGACCGGAATGCCGCGACCGTTATCGCGCACCGAAATCGAGCTGTCGGCGTGGATTTTCACCGTCACTGCCGTTGCGTGACCGGCCAAAGCTTCGTCGATGCCGTTATCGACGACTTCATAGACCATATGGTGCAGGCCCGAGCCATCGTCGGTGTCACCGATATACATGCCAGGCCGTTTACGAACAGCCTCCAAACCCTTGAGAACTTTGATTGAATCCGCGCCATATTCGGCGGGCTTATGGGCGGCTTCAGCCATGCGTTCGAACCCCTTAGATTACCCCCGATTTATAGCGGGAAGCGGGGGCAATGTCACCCCTTAGACCGCCTTTTAAGGGTTTAGGAGAAGGGGATCACCAATCCAACCATCACCAGCAAAACCCCCGAGGCACGGTTCAACCGCTGCACGGCACGCGGGCTTTGCAAAAGGGCGCGCGCGCGGCTGAAAAACAGCGCGAGACCCAAGTTTCCAAGCATCGGCACCACCGCCGAGATCAGCAGGATCACCACGACATCAGGCACCGTCATCTGCCCCAGATCGAAGAAACCGGGCAAAAATCCCATATAGAACAAGATCGCCTTGGGATTGCCGATCACCGCGGCCAAGCCCACCGAAAACCCCGCCCAGAGCCCCGGGCGGGTTAGGCGCGAATTGGCATCGGGGGCTTTGGCGGGCGTGCGCAGCAGCATTACCCCCATCACGATGAAGACCAAGGCCGCCGCCCATCGCAAGGCGATCAACAGATCGCCGTAAAGCGACAGCACCCAAGACAGCCCCAGCACCGCGCAGAGCGGCCAGAGCATATCGCCCAAAGCCACGCCGATCGCCAAAGGCCACGCTCCGGCAAAACCGCCCGACAGTGCGCGCGCCGTCAAGGCCACCCAAACCGGACCGGGCACAGCCCAAAGCCCGCCCATCGCCAAGGCGTAAAGGGTGATCTGGTAAAGGCTGATCGTCATGCTCGCACCACCGTTGCGCCGTCCATATCCTGCAGTTCAAGCATCTGCGCCCTGCCCTTGATCGCATCAAACAACGAGGCTTCGGTGCCGGTCATCAAAGCCTGAGCGCCAAGGGCCGCGATTTCATCATAAAGCGCCGCGCGGCGGGTTTCGTCCAGATGCGCCGCAACTTCATCCAGCAAAAGAACCGGAGCGACACCCAAATCCGCCGCCAATGCCCGCGCATTGGCCAAGATAAGGCTGATCAGCAAAGCTTTTTGCTCTCCGGTGGAACATTGTCCGGCAGCGACATCCTTGGCGGCATAAACCGCCTGCAGATCGGCGCGGTGCGGCCCCAAAAGGCTGCGCCCTGCGGCCATGTCGCGGCGACGGTTGTCCTGCAGGGCTGCCGCCAGATCCGGCCCGCCACCGTCGGAATTGACCACCGCCAGATCGGCCACCGGAAAGGCGCTGCATCCTGCCGCCTGCGCCGCCATCAACCGCGCCACCGATGCGTCACGATTGGCGGTGATCTGACGGCCCGCCTCGGCCATGCGGTCTTCCAATGCGGCATACCAATAGGGATCGGCCACCTGATCCTTCAACAAGCGGTTCCGCTCGCGCATGGCTTTTTCATAGCGCAACACGGCATCGGCATGATCGGGATAAAAGCTCATGGTGACGCGGTCCAGAAACCGCCTGCGCCCCTCGGCCGCTTCGATCCACAGCCGGTCCATCGCAGGCACCAGCCACAAGATGCGCAAGACGCGGCCCAGACCGGCTTGGGGAATGGCCTTGCCATCCAGCCGCACCGACCGCGCGCCGCCACGATCCGCCATGGTTTCAATGTCATGCGGGGCTTCAAGCCCTTCGACCTGCGCCTTGATCTTCCAGCCGATCGCATCGGGCCTGCGGGCCAATTCATCCGCCGCCGCGCGACGAATCCCCCGCCCTGGCGACAGAAGCGACACCGCTTCAAGCACATTGGTCTTGCCCGCGCCGTTCGGGCCATACAAAGCCACCGCTCGGCCGTCGAATTGCAGCCGTGTCAAAACGTGACTGCGGAAATGCGACAAGAGCAGCGATTTGATCGCAAGTCCGGCCAAAGCCCGCCCTTTCAGATTGATACGGCCCCCAAGGGCGAAACGGGGGCGCGAGGCCCCCGAAGATCACTCGCGTTAAACGCGCATCGGCATGACGACATAGATGGCGGAGGTATCGTTGCCCTCGCGCATCAGGGTCGGATCGGCCGATGAGTTGAACAAGAACACCGCGTTTTCACGATCTACTTGGCTGGCGATTTCCAGCAGATACTTGGCGTTGAAGCCGATTTCCAGCTTTTCGTCACCATAAGCGACCGCCAGCTCTTCTTCCGCCGCACCCGAATCCGGCGCATTGACCGACAAGATCAGGCGATCTTCGTCCAAGGTCAGCTTGACGGCGCGCGACCGTTCGCTCGACACGGTGGCGACGCGGTCGACCGCCTTGGCGAATTCCGAGGCATCCACTTCCAGACGGCGGGTATTGCCGGTCGGGATCACGCGGGTGTAATCGGGGAAAGTGCCATCAATGACCTTCGAGGTCAGCGTGATGACCGGCGTCGCAAAGCGCACTTTGGTTTCCGACACCGAAACCGCGATTTCGGCGGAATCATCATCCAACAACTTGCGCAATTCGCCGACCGTCTTGCGCGGCACGATCACCCCCGCCATGCCCTGCGCCCCATCAGGCAAAGCCGTGTCGATGCGGGCCAGACGGTGACCGTCGGTGGCAACGCAGCGCAGGACCGGACCTTGGTCTCCGGTCGCCACATGCATATAGACGCCGTTCAGATAATAACGGGTTTCTTCGGTCGAAATCGCGAATTTCGCTTTGTCGAACAGGCGACGCAGCTCACCGGCTTTGGCGGTGAAATTGGTCGCATATTCCGAATTCGCCATCACGGGGAAATCTTCACGCGGCAAAGTCGCAAGGCTGAAGCTGGATTTGCCGGCGGTAATCGCCAGACGACCCGAGGACGGGTCCTCGCTCAGATTGACCAAAGCGCCATCCGGCAATTTGCGCACGATTTCGTGCAGCATCACAGCCGAGACGGTGGTTGCGCCCGCGCGTTCCACCATGGCAGCCGCGCGATCGAGCACCTCGATATCAAGGTCGGTCGCGCGGAACGATACCTGCGCACCATCCGCTTCGATCAGCACATTGGCCAGAATCGGAATGGTATTGCGACGTTCGACGACAGATTGCGCCTGTGCCAAAGCTTTGAGCAAGGTGCTGCGTTCGATGCTAATTTTCATCTGTCGATCCTCGTGCGACCCAAAGTGCGGATGGCAAAGTTAGCTGTTTTTCACAGCCTTACAAGCATTTTAGCGATTATCGCGGCGAAAACGGGGGCGTCATTGCGCCCCACGCCGTCAACCTTGCAGCAAACGCTTCAAAAGCTGCACATCATCGGCCAACTGGGTGTCGCCCGCCATCAGTTCCTCGATCTTGCGAATGCCGTGCATAATGGTGGTGTGATCCCGACCACCAAAGCGGCGACCGATCTCGGGCAGGCTGCGCGAGGTCATCTGCTTGGCCAGATACATCGCCACCTGACGCGGACGCGCGATCACGCGCAGACGCTTGGGGCCGATCATATCCGACAGGCGCACGTTGTAATGTTCGGCCACCTTGCGCTGGATCTCTTCGATCGTCAGACGCTTTTCCGAGGTGCGCAGGATATCCGACAGGCATTCCTGCACCAGATCCAGATTGATCTCGCGGCCCACCAAGCTTGCGAAAGCGAACAGACGCATCAGAGCGCCTTCCAGCACGCGCACGTTGGTGGTGATGCGATGGGCCAAGAATTCCAGCACACCCGGCGACATGGTCAGGCCACGGTATTGGGTCGAATACTGTTCAACCTTGGCTTGCAGGATGCCCAGACGCAATTCGTAGTCGGTCGGATGCAGATCGACGACCAGACCGCATTGCAGGCGGCTACGGATCCGCTCTTCCAGATCCTTGATCTCGCCCGGCGCACGGTCCGCCGAAATGATGATCTGTTTGTGCTGATCGACCAGCGCATTGAAGGTGTGGAAGAATTCTTCCTGCGTGGAATCCTTGCCCGCGATGAATTGCACGTCATCGACCATCAGCACGTCGACCGAACGGAACAATTCCTTGAAGTCCATGATCTGCTTGTCGCGCAGGGCCTGCACGAAGCGATACATGAATTGTTCCGCAGACAGATACAGCACGCGCAGATCCGGACGGTTCACCCGCAACTCATGGGCGATCGCATGCATCAGGTGGGTCTTGCCCAGACCCACACCGCCGTAAAGGAACAGCGGGTTGAAGGTCACCGGACCGCCTTCGGCCACACGACGCGCGGCGGCATGCGCCAGCTCGTTCGCCTTGCCGACCACGAAATTGTCAAAGGTGAAGCGGGCATCAAGCTGCGCACCGGCGATTTCATCGCACATAGGCGCCCGACGGACCGCTGCCTGCAGCGAGAGCGGCTTGACCGCAGGCTCGGCCGCTGCGACGGGCGCAGAAGCCGCAGGGCGCTTGCCCACGACAATGAATTCAACGCGCTCAACCGGCGCACCGGCTTGCGCCAACTGGCCACGGATATGGTCGACGAAATTACGCGACACCCAATCACCGAAGAACGACGTCGGCACCTCGAAACGGGCCACGCCATTGTCCATTTGCGAAAGGCGCAGAGGCTCAATCCAGGTCGAGTAGTTGGTCTTGCCAACACGCTTGATCAACTCTTCTCGGACTTGGCCCCAAGTGTCGTTCGTCATTCTCTTGACCTGTCTTCTTTCTTGTCGTCCGCCGTCCGAAAATGACGGGCGAAATCTTCTAATCATTACCCACGCGTCAATAAGGCACCCTCTGTAAAGCCAAGGCCCTACAGCAATCCTGTGACGGTCCACAGACAAAACAAAGTCTACGGGCCTTGCGATTCTTTTCGCAAAACCTGTTTCCTTCTATGTGTGCGGAAGCTCCGCAGACTTCGTAACCCGTTGAGCCTGTTTCACTTCTTGCCCTGCATAGCTGGCAGCATGGCATTGGCCAGAAGCGCTACAGATTCGGTTACGTCCCCCAGACGCGTGAATCGCATCCCTAGGCTAGCAAGCTCGCGAGAGACTCCGCAACAGAACTATGACGTTGACTCTCAATCTTCGTAGCGAATCCGAAAGCATCGGCAGATTCGCAACGCATGACGCAAAACCCCAGTGATTCTTGGGAAAAACGAAAAAAAGGGCGTCCCGAAAGCGGGACGCCCTTGACTTTAAAGTCGCGGCAATGGGCCGTTATCGACTCAGGCTTGCGGAGCCGACAGTGCTTTCACGCGTGCGTTCAGACGCGAGATTTTGCGCGAAACGGTGTTCTTGTGCAGGATGCCTTTGGTCACTGCGCGTGCCAGTTCAGCTTGTGCGTTTTTCAGAGCGTCGACCGAAACGTCAGCGCTGCCCGAAGCGATTGCTTCTTCGACTTTACGCACGAAGGTACGAACGCGCGAGCGGCGTGCTTTGTTGATGGCGAAACGAGCTTCCGACTGACGGGCGCGTTTTTGGGACTGTGCAGTATTTGCCATGATGGGCGATCCTTGGGTCTAATGTTAGTAATAGCGCATAAGACCCCTATCCCCTCAGAAGACGGGAATCGATTCTTGCCTAAGCGGGCCCACACGCATGTATTGCGGGCTTATAGGCAAGAAACCTTGGCTTGGGAACACCAAAATCGCCTTATTTGTCACGAAACTGCGGCTGACGCTTTTCGACAAAGGCGCTCATGCCTTCTTTCTGATCATGGGTTCCAAAGGTCGCATGGAACAGTTTGCGTTCGAAGATCAGGCCTTCATGCAGGCTGACCTCCAGCGCGCGATTGACCGATTCCTTGACCATCAGCGTGGAAATACGCGACTTTTCCGCAATCTTCTGCGCCACACGCAGCGTTTCGGTCATCAGATCCTTCGCGGGGAAGACGCGGCTGACCAGCCCGCAACGTTCCGCCTCGGGGGCTTCCATGAACCGCCCCGTCAGGTTCATATCCATCGCTTTGGATTTGCCGACCAGACGGGTCAGCCGCTGCGTGCCGCCCATGCCGGGGATGATCCCCAGATTGATTTCGGGCTGGCCGAATTTAACGGTGTCGGCGGCCAGGATGAAATCGCACATCATCGCCAATTCGCAGCCCCCACCAAGGCAATAGCCTGAAACCGCTGCAATAATCGGCTTACGGATGGCCGAAATCGCGTCAACTTCAGCGCCGTAAAGGTTGCTGAACATCACATCCGTATAGGTCTTGTCGGCCATTTCCTTGACATCGGCCCCTGCCGCAAAGGCCTTTTCCGAGCCGGTCAGCACGATCACCCGCACCTGATCATCCACATCCGCCGCCTGAAGCGCCTTGACCAATTCCCCCATCAGCTTGCCGTTCAGCGCGTTCAACGCCTCGGGGCGGTTCAGACGGATCACACAGGTGCCGTCTTCCTGGTCAACGAGAAGGGTTTCGTAAGCCATATGCATCTCCCTAAGGCGCGATTTTGCCAAGCTTTAGCAGGAAGTTGCTCGACGGCCAAAGCCTGAAAACGCCCCCGTCACCTTTGGCATTGCGGGCAGAAGAAAGTCGACCGCCCCGCTTGCACGATTCGTTCAATCGGATGCCCACAGCCAGTCGTGACACAGGGCTGGCCTTCACGGCCGTAGACACGGAAACTGTGCTGGAAATAGCCCAGATCGCCATCCGCCTGCCGATAATCACGCAGCGAAGAACCGCCCGCCTCGATCGCCTCGGCCAGTACGTCCCGAATGATCGGCACCAAAGACGCGACTTCAACGGGGCCAAGATCGCCCGCCAAGCGGCGCGGATCTATGCCCGCACGGAATAGAACTTCGCAGACATAGATATTGCCCAAGCCTGCGACGATATGTTGATCCAGCAGCACCGTCTTGATCGGACTTTTCTTGCCCGCGAGTCGGCCTGCGAGATAGCTTCCGTCAAATTCATTACCCAAAGGTTCAGGCCCGATCACCGACAGCAAGGGGTGCTGCTCATGTGACGCAGTATCCAGAATATCCATCGCGCCGAAACGGCGGGCATCATTGAAGGCAATTCGCGCACCGCCTTCCATGTTGAAGATCACATGGTCGTGTTTCTGCGGCACCGGCACCGGATGGTGAAATTCCCCCACCACGCCGCCGGAAATCAACATGCGCCCCGACATCCCAAGATGGATCAATAGGGTTTCATTGGTGGATAGATCCGCCAAGATGTATTTTGAACGCCGACGCAGCCGCAAAACCTGCGCGCCGGTCAGGCGCTTGGCCATATCGACGGGGAACGGCCAACGCAGACCGTCTCTGTTCAGGATCGCTTCTTCGATCCGCCTGCCTTCCATGACCGGCAAAAGGCCACGGCGGACGGTTTCAACCTCGGGCAATTCGGGCATGATCGTCTCTTCAAGCTTGGGTCGCGCATTGCAGGAACGCGAATGCATCCTATAAGAGGTAGTTAGCATTACAGAACGGCAAGAGCGATGGCAGACGACAAAAACCGCACCACGCATTTCGGCTACCAGACCGTCCCCGAAGCCGAAAAGGCAGGGATGGTTCATGGGGTCTTCACCCGTGTGGCCAGCAAATACGACATCATGAATGACCTGATGTCAGGGGGCGTCCACCGGCTTTGGAAAGATGCCATGATGGACTGGCTGGCGCCGCGCCCTGGGCAAAAGCTGCTGGACGTGGCGGGTGGCACCGGTGATGTATCCTTCCGTTTCCTGAAACGCGCCCCTGCCGCACATGCGGTGGTCTGCGACATGACGGAATCGATGCTGGTGGCGGGCCGCCAACGCGCCGAAGCCGATTCCATGGTAAGCCAGCTGGATTGGGTGGTGGGCGATGCGATGGCGCTGCCCTTCGAATCCAACACCTTCGACGTCTATACCATCAGCTTCGGCATCCGGAACGTGACCCGCGTGCAAGATGCGCTGGCGGAAGCTTACCGCGTGTTGAAGCCGGGTGGGCGGTTGATGGTGCTGGAGTTCAGCCACATCCCGAATGAGCTGATGCAAAAAGCCTATGACATCTATTCGTTCAACGTGATTCCCTTGATGGGTCAGATCGTGGCAAATGATCGGGATAGCTATCAGTATCTGGTTGAATCAATTCGTAAATTCCCGACCCAAGACCACTTTGCCGAGATGATTTCGACAGCTGGTTTTGAACAAGTTAAATACCGCAACCTTACGATGGGCGTTGCGGCTCTGCACTCAGGCTGGAAGATCTAATTTGCGCGGTCCCCACAATATCTGGCGTCTGATTCGAACTCTTGCCACACTTGAACGGACCGGTGCGATCGGTGCCGTGCTGGAGGCGACCGAGGCTCCACCCCGTCTCCGGATATTGGCGCGACTGCTGGGTTGGCCCTTCAAGCCCTTGGGTATGCAGGGCGATCCTGCCCTGCCGCCGTTGACCCGCGCGCTGACGGCTTTGGGACCGGCTTATATCAAATTCGGTCAAATCCTTTCCACCCGCCCCGATATCGTGGGCGCGGAAATGGCCGATCAGCTGAAATATCTGCAAGATAAACTGCCCCCCTTCCCGACTGCCACGGCCAAACGCATCATCGAGGCGGAGTTGGGCATCGAAGTGGACAAGGTCTTTTCCAACTTCTCCGAGCCCGTGGCTGCTGCTTCGGTCGCACAAGTCCACAAGGCGCTTCTGGCCGAAGACGGCAGGCAGGTGGCCGTCAAGGTCCTGAGGCCCGGGATCGACAAGGCCTTCCGCAAAGATATAGACGCTTTCTATTTTGCGGCGCGAACCATTGAAATCATTGCTCCTTTCTCGCGGAGATTACGGCCTTTGGATGTGATCCGTCACTTCGAAGGTGTGGTCATGGGCGAGCTGGACCTTCGGCTTGAAGCTTCGGCTGCCGATGAATTCGCCGCGACCACCGCAGAGGATACGGGTCTGATGGTGCCCAAGCCGGTCTGGTATCTGTCTGGCAAAGGCGTGATGACTCTGGATTGGGCGGAAGGCATTTCGCTTGCCGATAACGCTGCCATTGATGCGGCAGGCCATGACCGCCGGGAACTGGCTGCTCGGGTATTGCAGCTTTTCCTCGACCACGCCTTGAGCAACGGATTCTTCCATGGTGACATGCACCAAGGGAATTTGAAGGTTGCGGCCAACGGCGACATCATTCTGTACGACTTCGGCATCATGGGGCGGATCGACGAATATACCCGCCGCGTCTATGCAGAGATTCTCTTTGGTTTTATCCGCAAGGATTATCAAAGGGTTGCTGAAGTACACTTCGAGGCGGGTTATGTCCCCCCTGATCGTGACATCGACGAATTCGCGAGGGCCTTGCGCGCGGTCGGCGAGCCCATCTTCGGTATGGATGCGAGCCGGATTTCGATGGCACGTCTGCTGTCCTATCTGTTCGAAGTGACAGAGCGGTTCGGTATGGAAACCCGCACCGAATTGATTTTGCTGCAACGCACCATGGTCGTCGTAGAAGGCGTAGCCCGAGGTTTGGACCCGCGGATGAATATCTGGGAGGTCGCTAAGCCGGTGGTCGAAGGATATATCACCAAGAACATTGGCCCGAAGGCCATGCTGCGCGATCTTGGTGCAACTTTGCGGGTTTTGGCACGCTTCGGCCCCAAACTGCCGAAAATGGTTGAAAATGCGCTTATCGCCCAAAGTGATCCGGCGCGGTTCAACCCGCCTCAGCCCAAGCGACAGAATACCAAGCTTATCCTGACCGGGGGATGCCTTCTTGGTTTGGGCGTCATATTGGGCGCGATGCTGCATAATATCTAATGCGGCTCACGCAACGCAGTCACATTATTGGCATCCAGCTTGGTTCCCCCTCTAAGCACGACTTGGGTCGAATCCCCAATACGTTGGACCTCTTCGATTCGGGCATAGTGCTTGGTGGGTAAGGTCCCAAGCAAATTTTCACCATAATAGCTTTCGATTACCAAGCTGTAGTTTCCATCCGGCAGTCGGCGCCCCGAGGCGTCAAGGCCCTGCCAAACGACCTGATCCATGCCAAATGATATATCGTCACGCAAAATGAGATTACCACTGGAATCTTTCACCACGAGTACCGCGGCATTCGCGCCGGTTGCATAACTGGGGCTGACCGTGACGGCCGAACCACTAAAGGCGATCGGCCCACTGTGTTGCGCCTCCAGCCCGACCCAGCCAGCAATTTGACTGATCCCGCCCATTGACAGCTGTTCATTCATCTTGGTCAGCAAGTCATTGGTCTTAACAGACTGCTCGACATTCGAAAATGTCGCAAGCTGCACTGCATAATCCGAAGAATCTACAGGATTCAAAGGATCTTGATTCTTCAGCTGTGTTGTTAGCATCGTCAAAAATGTATTAAAATCGGTTGAATCAAAAGATGATCTTGTAGGAAGAGCGGGATTAGCAACTTGATTCGTATTGGATATCTGCACCATAATCTCCTATAATTTCAGATGAAGGCGTCCCGCAGTTGAATTCTGACGAACAACTTCTGTCAAACTAGCGTCCGGCTCGACATCGGGATCAAAACTCCTATCCGCTGCTTGATCATCGTGCCTTGACTGAGAAAACCCAGTATCTCCATTCTTCATTTCGCTGAAATTGATTGAAGTTTGGTTAAATCCCGCAGCCTTGAGTTCAAAAATGAGAATATCAACCTGCCTGCGCATAAGTTGCAGCACATTCGGGTTATCAACCGCCAGATCTACTTCAAGGCGACTTCCATTTAACACCATCCTAAATCGACAGGCGCCCAATTCCTTTGGTGTCAGCAATAATTCAACAACATTTCCGTCGGCTTTGATCGCGCAATCAGCAAGAGCCGTCGCAACCTGATAGACAACCTTTTCCTTAGAGATCATTGACGCATGCAAGCGGTCCAAGCGAATATTTCGCGAATTACTTAGTAGAGCACCTAGATCCAGCTTTGGTTCATCAAAGATTGGGAGATCCACCGAAGTGGAAGACCCAATTTTAAATTCCAAACGAAGGTCGGTCAAACTTGCATCATCTGGAGAAATTGCCGTAAATTCAGACACATGTTCAGCAAGAGCAAATTCAATTTTTTTCATAATTGCAGATCCCAGTTCACTGCAATCAGATTGAAATGGATTGTTTTTATGGCCAGTTAACAAATAGGATAGCGGAACGGCGGGGTGCGAATTATTAAGGGATATGTCTGTGATTAATTTTAAAATTGAATCCATATCCTCATTTTTATAATCATTCCCAATCTCCCTTGCTCGGTCGAATAAATCCATAGCACCTGAAGTATTCGGAATTTCTAAAATAAGAGGTAAAGCTGACGACGTAATTTCGCTTTCACAAGCCATTGCCTGATCAAGCGAGAGACAATCAAGGATATAATGGCTCTTCTCTGCAGCTACCGCCCGCAAGCCTTCGCCCTCTGGTAAAAAAGCATTCTGTGCAGAATTGACCGCATCAAAATCAAAATTACTCAGCTCCAGCGCATTATGCTCTTGACAATCCTTTGCACAATTAAATGCAAAACTCCACTCCATACCATCGTTGCTTAGAAAAATATATTCTAAAGTTTTATTAAAATCATCTTCGCCATCAGCAGATTCCAGAATATTAAAACCATCAGCATCTGGATTAACCAATAAGCAAACGGGTTGAACCTTTGCAAAAACTCCAACTTCCATATGCGCCTCCATTTTCAAGGCCCATAAGTTACAGAAAAGCGTTACGATTCGTTTATCATTCTGACTTATAAATAGCTTGAAAGCGAGGGAATGATGATTACACTTTCAGAATATAGGCATGACTCCGCAATGAGCATCGAAAAGATGCCGCCCGAAATCTCCAAAAATTTGAATAAAATTTTGATGCATCAGTTTTTAACTATTATGCTCGAGAAACAAGAGGTGGGCGACTTTTCCGGTGGTACAGCTGCATCTCAGTTTAGATCATTCTTAACTGAGCAATACTCGTCAGCACTTTCTAAGAAAGAAATATTTTTTTCATTGTAACATTGACAGGGCTCTGATGATGTAACTGCCGCCCCCGACGGTATCTATGTGCCAAGGTGGGTCTATATGGTTGCAACGCCCCACGGATTTTCTGCTCGGGCTATAGTGGAGCAACATAGCCATGAGTATGACGATGGAAGACGGTATCAACGTTGGACCGCGAAGCGTAAAACTGCGCTGGTCATCGAGATCATTCAGGGCAAGACCACGGTCTCCGAAGCCAGTCGCTCCTTTGATCTCAGTCCCTCGGAGATCGAGAGCTGGGTCGATGATGCCAAATGCGGCATGAAAACTCGCTGCGGGCCAATCCGCTCGACATTCATGCCCAATCCCAGACGCCCCTGCGCGAGCTCTAGGAGGCCTACGGCGAAGCCAGGCTTGAGCTGCGCGCGCGAAAAAAGATGCGGGCCTTGCTGGGGCAGCTGGACAAGTGATGGTCCGTAAGCTCTGGCAAGGCCTGATCGAAGACGGCCTGAAGGTTTCCATCGCGCAGCTCTGCGACTGGTTCGGCCGTAAGCGGTGTCCCGATCACACGCCTGTCTTGAATGCCCAAGGCATGAGCTG
>DALYSR010000005.1:0-71376 GCA_031991825.1 Paracoccaceae bacterium | reverse complement strand
CAATCTGCCCCGGACCCGATCCTTGCAAGGCCAGTTCGTAGCCATTGCCCCGATCCACCGCAGAGCCCGAAAGCGTTACGGGTCCCGGAAATTCTGGCAGCAACAGACCAAGGTTCGCCAAGCGGCCGTTCAGTTGCACTTCGCGCAGGCCATCCGCCAGACGCCCTTTGGCATCAACCGACAACTGCGGGTTGTTCAGCGTCACCTGCTCGACCCTGACAACGCCGTTTTCCAGCTGCAAAGCGCCTTCCAGACGAGAGGCGCCCGCAAGCAGCTTATCCGCTTCCGGCTGGCCCGCGCGCAGACCGTTGGCATCGGCCTTCAAGGTCACTTTGGCGTTTTGCTGCGAGCCGATAAAGCTGCCTTCGCCTTTGATCGCCCCTGCAAATCCCGCGCCCAATCGCGACAGATCACGCAGGTCGAACCTTGCATCGATATTACTGTCTTCAAGGCTAAGCCGCCCGTTCGCCGCGATGGTGGCAGTCGGCGCCGCCAGATCAAGCCGTTTGAGTTGAAGGATATTCCCGTCGACATCGCCTTCTGCCGAAAGCTGAGCCTTACCGGCCAACAAGCCATCGACCTGCGCCACGCCCAGTTTCAGATCGGTCGTATTGAGATCGGCCACCAGATGTGCGCGCCCCGTGGTGATCGGACCATCCAGCGTCACCCGTCCGGCAACCGAGCCACCATAAGTCGCGCCCAAGCGGCCAAGATTGTCCATCGCAAGCGTCAGGTTCATCGCGGAATTGGCACTATCAATTCGGCCATTACCGTCAACCTCAAGCCCGTCGGCCCGCAATTGCAGGTTGCGCAGCACCGTCCCGTTCGCATCGCGCACCAGATCGACATTGGCAGAGGCCGCGCCTTTCAGAAGGTTGTCCAGCTCTGTGATGCCGACAGCCATATCCTGACCCGCAACCTGAGCTTGCACGTCGAAATCACCTGCCAAGGGGCTGCCTGATGCTGTCAGGCTGATATTGGCCCGCCCTGCCAAAGGCTGCCCGACCAGCGCCGACAAAGGCCGCAGATCGGATGCAAAAAGCTGTGCCTTTGAAGTGATCCGCAGGCTTTCTTCAAAGCCGAAAATCTCGGCCTGCGCATCAAGCTCAACCGGCCCCGCCGAAAGCCGAAGGTTCGGGATTTGCAGACGACCCGTTTCGTCTTGCCACAGGAAATCGGCGCTGCCCTGAACGCTACGTCCCAAAGCCTGCGCCAAGGCCGGATCTCGCAGCTCCAAACCATGGCTTTGCATGGTCAGACTGCCATCGACCACCCGACCGGATGTTTCACGTGCAATACGGCCCGCACCTTGCAAATCCAACCGGCGCGCCGAAAGCTGTTCGGTTTCAACGCCATCACCTTCCAGCGCAACCTGCCAATATTCGCTTTCCGCTGCATTGAAATCCAGCTGAAGCCGGCCGGATTGCAGTTGCACCCCGTCTGCGCCAGGGATCGCGATCGGCTTGCCGTCAGGATCGCGCATCTGGCCCGACAGATCGATCAAACTCGGCATCCCGTCAGCCGCAAGCAGCAGGCGGCCTTGCAGATCAACAACGCGGGCCTTCAGATCCAGCTGCGACAGGTCCAAAGCGCCATCCGGCGTCTTCACACCTTCGACCTTAAGCGACAGTGCATTACCAAGGAATTCGGCATAATCAGGCGCGAAAAGCGGCGCCATATCGCCCCTGATATCGCCTGTGAATTTCAGTCCGGCCTCGTCGCCATCCAACGCCAACGCGCCGATCAACCTCTGCGTGCCATCGGTTTTCAACACCACATCGGCGGCAAAACTGTCCAAGGGGCCATCGCCCTTCAGCCTAAGGTCGACCGAAGGCTTGCCGGGCAGGTTAAGAAGGGTGGCCGCAATGCCATCCGCATCCTCAACCGCCGTCAGATCGATCTGCAAGACATTGGTGCTGTTGCTATAAGAGGCCGCCAAATCGATTTGACCGTTCGGCCCGCTATCCTTGCGCAGGATGGATAATTTGCCCGATCCCTCGCCGCCCGACAGCATCACAGAAGCCTCGACCGCGCCTTCTACAGGCTGCCCGATCAGGCTTTCGCCCAAAACGACCTTGGGTGCCGAAAGCTTTGATATCTGAACAGAAACCGGCAGATCGGGTAAGGAAAAGCCCTGCGCTTCGGGGCTGGGAATGCTGTCATCGGCTGCTGTTACCGGCGCGCGGGCGACGATGATCTCTCCCGCGATCAGTTCGCGCACCTCGACCCGTCCGCCCAGCAGCGCCGAGCGGTTCCAATCCAGCACGATATCGTTCAGCGTCAGCCAGATACCCTCATCATCGGCAATGGTAAGCTGAGATGCCGTCGCGCGCGACGACAATGCGCCTTCGAAGCCGCGCAGCGTAACCTGCCGCCCCGCAGAAGACAGATTATCTTCGATAAAGCCCACGATCAGACCGCGATCGCTGCGTTCCTCGGCGGTTTCAGTGCCGTCTTGCGCCTGCAAAGCGACAGGGATCATGGTGCCTGCCATCAAAACCAGTGGCCACAACCGTTTTTTCATCTGCGCCATCCCGTCCGCACTGTCACACCAAGAAAAACTAATCCCGCCAAGCGGATATCCTCAGAACGCATGGCCCAAACCGACATAGATCTGCATCCCGCTTCCGGTATTGCCGCCCACGGGGGCCGCAAGATCCAGCCGGGCCGGACCTACGCCGGTGGCATAGCGCAGGCCCAGACCCGCGCCCGAATGCCAATCGCCATTCTCGAAGAAGCCACCGTTATCGACGCGGCCCGCATCGACGAAACCGACCAGCCCGATCTTCGATGTCACTTTCACACGCGCCTCTGCCGAAGCTGCCAAGAAATAATCGCCGCCGACTTTATAATCGGTGCCGCCTTCGGTGAAACGCACACCCAAGGATTGATAGGGCTGGCCGCGCACAGTGCCACCGCCGCCGGAATAGAACAGATCATCCCGCGGCACCTCTTGCAAGGATGCGCCCGCAACCATGCCAAGTTGCGCCCGCGCTGCCAGCACAACCTTGTCGCGCCGCCCAAAGCCGTAATATCCGCGCAGATCGCCGGTCACCCGCACCCCCGATCCGGTGTCCGACAAGCCTTGGAACGGTTTCACTTCCGTCTCGATATAGAAGCCCTTGGTCGCATCGGTCTTGCTGTTACGCTTGTCCCACGTGACACCAATAGGCAGTGAGAGCGAGCGATAGATGAAATCGCTCGCCGTTTGGCCGTCTTCGGAATAGGCGGTGCCGTTGATATAGCTGTAAACCAGATCGACACGACCGCTCAGCTGATCGTTAACGATATGGGTCAGACCCACGCCCAGATCGAAGCTGTTGGCGCGGTAATCCGCCTCGTCCACACGGGCAATTTCGGTTGAAAAGCGCAAGGTTGTATCGGGTGTGAAGGTGGCGGGACGATCAAGCGTGACGCCCAAACGATAATCGACACCGGAATCCGCCGCGCCGATATTGCCGATTTCTCCTTCGACACGCAGCTTTTCGGCGCCCCCCAAAAGGTTGCGGTGCATCCAAGCGCCGCTCAGCGTCACACCTTCAAGGCTAGAGATTTCGGCCCCGAAACTGAAGTGACGGGGCTTTTCTTCCACCACATTAATGGTCGTGCCCAACAGATCCGGCGGCGTGATCCCCGCATCTTCCGCGATACTGACCGAGGTAAACGCCCCTGTGCGGCGAAGACGGTTTTCCGCGCGCTGCACTTCCGACGGGCTATAGACTTCGCCCTGCGGAATACCAGCAATCTTGCGCACCCGATTTTCCCGCGTCCTCAGGTTACCGGCAACCGCCACATCGCCAAAGCGCAGCTTCGGCCCCGCCTCAATGCGCACGGCCGCGTTCAGACGGCGATTGGGGTGATCCGCGACAACATCCTGATCAAGCACACGGGCCTTTGCGTGGCCCGCCTCGCGCCAGCCATCCACCGCCGCCGCGACCGCGCTGCGCAAGGTGCCCGCGCCGGCGACATTGCCGGGGCGAAACTCTTCCGGCCATTGTGTGCCGCGCGTCCGAGGGCTTATGTCAATCTTGCCAAAGGCGAATTGCGGGCCAGGGCTGACTTGGACGGTAATCCGTCCAACCCTCGCGGGGCGATCCAAAGGTGCGATATTCGACGCTTCGCGCCCATCAAGCTGCACCGAAATCACCGGCCCGTAATAGCCCTGCGCATATAATGTGCCGATCAGCGCCCCGTATTCCGCACGTGCCGTCGCAAGGATATCTTCGCCGCTATCGCGATCAGCGGGCAATGCCACCAAACCTGAAGCGCTACGCAGGTTTGCCGCCAATTCCGCAGGTGCCCCGCTGACAGTGAATTGCACGCGCTCTAACGCCTGCGCGGGTCCAAAAGCTGCCATCCCCGACAGTGAAGAGAGGATCGCCACTACGGACCCCGACAGGTAACGACGCAAATGCACTGGCAATACCTCCTGCTGTTGCTTGAACTATCGCAACCCCTTGATCGTAGCGCAATCTGGGGAGCAAGACTTTGGTGGAATTCGAAGGCGATGTTTCCTTTCGAACACGGCAGCGGAAAGCCGCTTGCCGGTTTCACGTGAAACGTGCCGCTATCAGATTGTATTTTGCCGCGTCAAGGCGGACTTGATCCGATGCGGCGCGCCAAGTTCGGCATTCACCGCGCCGCCCAAAAGCACCGCCATCGAGCCGAAATAAAGCCACATCAACAGCGCCGCCACCGCCCCGATAGAGCCGTAGATCCGGTTGTAACTATCGAAATTCGCGAGATAAGCCGAAAAAGCAACGCTCACCAAAGACCAGACAATGGTCGCCAGGATCACCCCCACCAAAACCGGCGGCCGCTGGTAGTCATCCGAATAATTGGGCCCGAATCGGTAAAGGATCGCCAGACAGCTGGACAGCAACAGGAACGTCGCCAGCCATGGCACCGCGCCCAAGACCCAACGCTCTGCCGGCCCCAAGCTGAAATAGCTTAACGCCAAGGGCAGCAGGATCACCGAGGCCAGACCCAACAGCACTGTGCAAACCAGTGCCATGGTCAAAGCCAAATCGCGCAACAGCCGCAAAACGAAGCCGCGTGCATTGGTGCGATGCACCACTTCCAACCCTTGGGTCAGCGCGGCAACCCCCGCGCGCGCGGAATAAATCGCGACCAGCACTGAGAGGATCGTCGCCCATCCCAAAGCTGCACGGGGCGCCAGAAGCAAGGCCATCACCTGACTATGGACCAAACGGGCCGCGTCATCGGGCAGAAAGCTTTCAACCACATCAAGATATTCGGAAATCACAACGGGGTCGGCAATCAGGCCAAACAAAGCCACACAAGCGCCAAGGCCGGGAAAAACCGCAAAAAGTGCGTAGAACGCCACCCCTGCCGCGATCAGACTGAAATAGCCCTCGCTCATCCGCATCCACACGCCACGGGCGAAATCAAAAAGATCCGCCAGATAAAACCGTTGCTCCATCACACCTGCCACATGCCCGCTTGGCTGCGAGCCCCCACATCTTTCCCCCTCAAGGTGAAGCGACAAAGACCGCAGTGCAACCTTGGAAATCAGAGGCGACCGGGTTTCTGGCGGCTGCAGCGGGATAAAATCGCTAAAATCGACCCTATTAAACCGCCGTTCATTGTTGGCGGACTAAGGTTGGTCTTGGGTGTAAATGTAAGGGGTGCGGAATGGCCGGGCAACAGAATGCCAAGCCAGTCATCATCATCAAACGTGTAAAGTCGGGATCAGAGGGCGGCCAGCATCATGGTGGTGCATGGAAAGTTGCCTATGCCGATTTCGTGACGGCCATGATGGCCTTTTTCATGTTGATGTGGCTGCTAAATGCAACAACCGAAAAGCAAAAGCACGGGCTAGCGGATTATTTCAATCCGACCGTGGCAACAGAGATTTCTTCAGGTGGCGGGGAACATATGTTCTCGGGGGACAGCCTGACGGATTCGGATACCATGGCCTTCAGCGGGTCTGGCGCCATAGGCAATGACCCTTCGCAGCAAGACCCCCGCAGCGACGACAGTCAGCCGTCTAAAATACCAAATCCAGCGGATGTCGCGCTTTTGTCGGAAATCCAGCAAAAGCTTTCGGCGATAAGCGGCGAAAGCGAAGAAATGCTGGAGCTGATGCGCCATGTCATCACGAAGATCAGCGATGAAGGCGTGGTCATCGAACTTTACGATCTTCCCGATGCACAATTATTTGCGGAAGACGGCGATGTCCCGACAGACGGGCTGCGCCAGATGATCCCTATGATTATGCAGCTTATCCAAGATGAACCCAATCAGATCGCCATCAGCAGTCATGCGCGATCCTATCCGGTGATTCTGCGTGAGAACCCCGTCTGGGAGATCACACTTCAACGCGCAAAGGTGATACACCAGCTGATCAAAGAAGCTGGTCTCGACCAAAATCGCTTTGATCGGATGACCGGAAACGGCGATCGCAAATCGGTGGACACGGATGGAACATCGATCCGGAACAACAGGATAGAGGTTATCCTGCTCAAGTAGCTTTCGTCGTCGCTAGATATCGTTCAAATTATCGCTGTTAGGGCGATGTTAAGCCCCCTGAGTCATTCTGCTGGAAAGAGCCGACAGCAGAAAGGCGGTATTTATGAGTATTTCTTCCTCGCTCAGTGCAGGCGTTGCCGGACTAAGTGCCAATGCCACACGCTTGGCCACGATTTCCGACAATATCGCCAACTCCTCGACCTATGGCTATAAACGCGCAGCAACCGAATTCGAAAGCCTCGTGTTAAGCGGGGCGTCAGGTTCGGCAAGCTATTCCGCTGGCGGGGTGAAAGCTTCGATACAGCGACTGGTGGACGAACGCGGATCCTTGGTGGGCACTTCTAACGCCTTGGATTTGGCCGTTGCCGGTCGGGGCATGATGCCGGTGATGCAAATTACCCGTATCAACGAAGGGTCGTACAATACCCAGCCCATGTTGATGACCAGCACCGGTGCTTTCCGCGTCAATGCAGATGGTATTTTGACCACCGACAGCGGGCTCGTACTGATGGGATGGCCCGCCACCTCTACTGGGGAAATTCCCACTTATCCGCGTGATACGATGGCCGGTTTGCAGCCGATCGTCATTCCCGCCAGCCAGATTGTCGGCGACCCCACTACAAAAATGAGCTTGGCCGTAAACTTGCCGTCCGCCGAAGCGATCTCCACCGCATCCGGCAATACGATCCCGATGTCCGTGGAATATTTCGGCAACTTGGGAAGCTCGGAACGCTTGGACATCAGCTTCACCCCAACCATTCCCGCAGCGGGCGTGAGCGGCAGTTCGAATAGCTGGAGGATGGAAATTCGTGACAGCGCCTCAGGCAATGCGGTGATTGGCAGCTACGCCCTGACTTTCGATGACACCCGGGGCGTCGGTGGCGCCCTGTCTTCGGTCACCACACTCTCTGGCGGCAGCTACGACTCAGTCGAGGGGACCTTGTCGCTGAATGTCGGCGGCGGCCCCATGACCATCAGTATCGGCCGTCCCGGTGAATCTACTGGCCTTACACAACTGTCACGCTCCTTCACGCCAAACTCTACAAAGGACGGCTCTCCGGTCGGCAACCTTACAACTGTCGAAGTTGATAATAACGGCTATCTGATGGCCACATATGACACAGGCTACATCCGTCGCTTGGCGCAGATTCCACTGGTGGATGTTCCCAACTTCAACGCTCTCACGGCTCTGGATAACCAAACTTTCCAAGTTTCCAAAGATTCTGGGGCCTTCTTCTTATGGAATGCAGGCCAAGGACCGACAGGCGCGATCAAAGGCTATGCTCGTGAGGGTTCCGCCACGGATGTTGCCACCGAACTCACTGCCCTGATCACCACGCAGCGTGCCTATACGTCCAATGCGAAAGTGATCACCACTGTCGACGAGATGCTCCAAGAAACCACGAATATGAAACGATAAGGATTTGGAGCTATGAGCATTGTATCCGCCCTGAACACGGCATCAAGCGGCTTGGCAGTCACTGCCAAAATGACAGAAATTACCGCGTCCAATGTCGCCAATGCGATGACGCCCGGCTATGCCCGCCGTGAAGCCCAGATTTCTTCGACCGTCTTGGGCAGCGTTAGTGGCGGCGTTCAGCTCGACAGCGTCAGCCGTCGCATCGATACAATGCTTGTCCGTAGTTTACGAGACACCACATCCACGCTAAATGCCCAGCAAAGTCGGACAGAATTTCTAAAAGCTTTCGAGTCTTTGCTGGGAACTGCCGATGAAGGCAATTCCTTGTCTGCCCATCTGGCGAAATTGGAAAGAAGCCTGATCGAAGCGGCTGCCCGTCCTGATGTGGAAAGCCGCCTCGCCGCAGCAGTCGGAGCGGCACAAAATCTGACAACGCGTATCAATGAAATCTCGGATAATCTGCACGCCAAACGGGAGCAAGTGGATGCCGCGATCGCAGCAGATGTGGCGATCGCGAACAGCACCTTGCAAAACATCGCCACGTTGAACCGCCTCATTCAAGACTATACTGCCACCAATCGCGACGTATCGACCTTGCTCGATCAAAGACAACAAGCCCTTGATACACTTTCAGAAATAATCCCATTGAGGGAAGTGGTTCGCGCCAACAATCAACTTACGCTCTACTCATCAGGTGGTACGAAATTGGTGGATGGCGCTGAAGCCATCCTCAATTTCCAGCCCACAACTTCTATTACGGCCGACATGTCTATCACATCGGGCGCTTTGTCAGGGCTCTCTATCGATGGAAAGCTTGTCAGCACCGGTCCAGCAGGCGGACGATTGGGCGAAGGCAGGTTATCTGCGCTCTTCAATCTCCGTGACGTCGAAATTCCACAATCCCAAGCGCAAATCGATGGCTTCGCTCGTGAAATCATCGACCGCATGTCCGCGACAGGTTTTGACCCAAGTCTCCCAATCGGCGCAGCTGGATTATTTACAGATGCTGGTAATGGATTCGATCCCTTAAACGAAGCGGGGCTAGCTAGCAGGCTGAAGGTCAATATCGCCGTCCTGCCCGAAGAAGGTGGCGCTTACCATAAATTACGGGATGGCTTAGGCGCGACAACTGTCGGCCCCCTGGGCAATGCAGAGCTCATCACAAAAATAGCAGATAGCATAAGCGCATCAAGTCGGCCTTCGTCGCAGGCTTTTGGGCAAAGCGAGGGAAGCGTTTCTGACCTGCTTAATACACTCATGTCAGCCGCTGCGACAAAACGACTAACTGCTGAACAAAGCCAAAGCTTCTCGGCGGCGCGTCACACAATGCTTCAGCAAGAATTTTTAGCTGATGGCATCAATACCGATGACGAAATGCAAGTCCTTCTTGTCCTAGAGAAGCTCTATGCCGCCAATGCAAAAGTTTTGAAAGCCGCTGATGACATGCTGTCAGTCATATTGGGGATTTGATTATGGCAATGCTCTCCGTTGGAGATTTGGCACAGTCGTTTTTAACGCGCCATCACTCCGCAAGGCTGCAAAAAATTATCTCTCAAAATAGTGAGGAACTGGCGAGTTCTCGTATCAGTGATGTCACTAAAAAGCTTAATGGCGACCATAGCTTATTGATATCCACTTCGCGCGCGCGAGAAATGACCAACGGCTATCAATCTGCCGCCAATGATGCGTCCAGTAGATCAGATGCATTTCAGAAGCTTATTGGCTCACTGAACGACTCTAGCCAAGGACTTATGGCCCAGCTTTTGGCGGCACCGCTTTCTGGCGAAGGCAGCAAGCTCTACGTCCTTTCCCAAGATGCGACTACACGATTGGAAGACAGCCTAGCTTTATTAAACACTTCTTTTGGCGGCAGAAGTTTACTTGGCGGCGCCTACACCGGTAATGCTGCAGTGAAAGATGCGGCAACTCTTCTGACAGCCCTTAGACAAGAAATTGCAGGTATAAGCGACCCAGATACGCTTCTTCAATCTGTCAAATCTTGGTTTGACGCAGCTTCCGGCTTCTCTGCAGTCATGTATCAGGGCGGCCCTGAACAAAACAAGATTGCCGTTTCGGCAGTTGATCGTGTGTGGGCGGGTCCCACAGCCAACGACCAAGCCTTCCGATCCATTCTGGCCAGCTTTGCAATCGCCTCCCTCATAAATGACCCCATTTTGGGCATGAACAACGAAACTCGAGCAAAATTGGCACAAATGACGGGTGAAACGATGTCTGCGGCCCAAGGTGAAATTATCGCACTCGGGGCAAAAATCGGCATAACCGAGAAACGCATAGAAACAGCTCAGGCCAGAAACACCGACGCTCTGTTTGCATATGAAAAGATACAAGCCCAATTGGTCGAAAATGACCCAGAGCGGAATGCGATAGAAATTCAAGCCGCACAAACAAATCTGGATATTCTTTATACCGTCACATCACGACTATCTCAACTCAGCTTGGCGAAGCTGCTCAGATGAACATTTTCTTATCCATGGTATTCATTATTTGGGGCAGCATCATTTTCGCGGCTGAAGCAAGATTAAAAGACCTCGTCGAATTCGACGGCGTGCGGGGGAACGACTTGCTGGGCTATGGCTTGGTCGTCGGCCTAAACGGAAGCGGAGATAGCTTGCGAAATGCGCCCTATACTGAAGAAATAATGTCTAATCTGCTTGAAAGACTGGGCATCAATATCGCCGGTGAGGCAAGCAAGCCCAAAAACATTGCCGCCGTTTTTGTAACAGCAACATTACCGCCCTTTGCTCGCGCGGGCTCCAAGATCGACGTGACCGTCTCTGCGATGGGGGATGCGAAAAGTCTTTTGGGGGGTACGTTAGTGATGACCCCCATGAACGGCGCGGATGGTCAGATCTATGCTGTGGCTCAGGGCACCATAATTGCCGGTGGCCTAATGGCGGAAGGGGCCGCTGCCCGCGTCGTACAAGGCGTTCCCACTGCCGGAGTCATCCCAGCCGGGGCACGCGTGGAACACGAAGTCTCTTTCGATTTGTCCAGCCTATCCCAGATCCGCCTCGCGCTTAGGGATCCGGACTTCACCACTGCCAATAGGATTGAAGCGGCGTTGAATGCCACATTCGGCGGGCGCGTTGCGTCAATGCTTGATGCGGGAACGGTCGAGATCGAATTGTCAGCGACGGGAATGCGCTCGCCTGCTCATGCGTTAAGCAAGATTGAGAACATCACTATTATTCCGGAAACGCGCGCAAAAGTTGTCGTAGATCAGCGTTCGGGCACCATCGTCATCGGCGCGGATGTCCGGATCAGCAGAGTCGCGGTCACGCAGGGCAACCTGACCCTAAGCGTCGAGGAATCGCCACTCGTTGCCCAGCCAAATCCCTTCGCCGAAGGTGAAACGGTCATGGTTCCGCGGACGAGTGTGAATATCAACCGCGCGCCCAGTCAAGGGCTCGCCCCTGTTGAGGCCAGTACATCACTTGCAGAGCTGATTGCCGGATTGAATGCACTGGGGGTCGCCCCGCACGACATGATCGACATTTTGAAAAGCATCAAAGCGGCCGGTGCGTTACATGCCGATTTTATCGTCAATTAAAAAGGGCGGCCCGATGACAGGGCCGCCCTTTATGAACCAATCTCAAACCCGATCAGCCATAGGTCGGGTGGAAACGCCCCGCAGGTGACAAAGTGAATATCTCGCAGCCTTCCGCGGTGACCCCGATCGAATGTTCGAACTGCGCCGACAGCGACTTGTCGCGCGTCACGGCAGTCCAATCATCGGCCAAGACCTTGGTCTCGGGGCGACCCAAATTGACCATCGGCTCGATCGTGAAGAACATACCCTCTTCCAGAACCGGCCCCTTGCCCGCGCGGCCATAGTGCAGAACGTTCGGCGGCGCGTGGAAGACCAGTCCAAGACCGTGACCACAGAAATCACGCACCACGCTCATGCGCTGTGCTTCGACATAGGATTGGATGGCAAAGCCGATGTCGCCGAAGGTGTTACCCGGTTTCACAGCCGCGATGCCACGCATCAGGGATTCATGGGTCACCTCGATCAGCCGCTCTGCCTTGCGGCTCAGGCTTCCGGCCACATACATGCGGCTGCTATCGCCGAACCAGCCATCCAAGATCACAGTGACGTCGATATTGAGGATATCGCCATCGGCCAGAACCTTGCTGCCGGGAATACCGTGGCAGACCACATGGTTCACGCTGATACAGGACGCGTGCTGATAGCCCTTATAGCCGATCGTCGCCGATACAACGCCCAAGCGTTCGATTTCCGCGCGGATGAAGTCGTCGATCGCCGCCGTGGTCACACCGGGTGCCACCTGCGCCGCGACTGTATCCAAAATCTCGGCCGCCGCGCGACCCGCCGCCCGCATGCCGGCAAAATCTGCCGGTTCATAAATGCGAATTCCGTCCTGCGTCACGCGACCGCGATTGTCTTGCATGTCTAAATCCCCTTGAATGGCCCTTAAATAGGAAGATCGCCCTCAAAAGACCAGAGGGAGGGATGGCGCATCCGCGTGACGCGACGCAAAATCGCGCGCATAAAGACCGCAAGACCTGCTGCGCGAAACGATGAGGAAGGAAGTTATCATGGCGAATCCCACCGCTGCCATGCTGGTGATTGGCGACGAAATCCTGTCGGGCCGGACCCGAGATGCCAATATGCATCACCTCTCGGGTGCCTTGACGCGTCACGGGATTACGCTGTGCGAGGTCCGTGTGGTGATGGATGACCACAACGCGATCATCAACGCGCTGAATGCGTTGCGCGCAAGCTATGACCATGTTTTCACCAGCGGCGGCATCGGGCCGACGCATGATGATATTACCGCCGATGCGGTGGCCGAGGCCTTTGGCGTAGCGATCAGCCACCGCGCCGATGCCATGGCCCTGATGCAGGCGCATTACGACCGCAGCGGGCAGGAGTTCAACGAGGCACGCCAGCGCATGGCGCGCATTCCCGATGGCGCTGTTTTGATCGACAATCCGGTCAGCACCGCGCCGGGCTTTAGCTTGGGCAATGTGCATGTCATGGCGGGGGTGCCGAATATCTTCGAAGCGATGCTTGCAGGCGTTCTGCCGCAATTGAACGGTGGCCCGCCGCTGTTGAGCCAATCGCTGCGCGTCACCCGTGGCGAAGGCGAAATTGCCGGTCTCTTTGGCGCGTTGGCTGCGGAATTTCCTGATCTTTCAATGGGATCATATCCGTTCCAGCAAAACGGCGCGCATGGGACCAATCTGGTGATCCGGGGCAGCGATGCCGCACGGGTCAATGAGGCGATGACCAAACTTGCCGCGCGCTTGGCATGACGGATTTGCTTGATACGACGTGGCCCGCGGCGAAGGCGTTTCAAATCGGCCCATGGACGATCCGAGACGGTCAAAACGGCGGCAAGCGGGCATCCGCCACCACCGCGCGCGCGCCATGGCAGGACGAAGAGATCGAGGCGGCCGAAGCGGCGATGGCGCAACTCGGCCAACCGCTTTTGTTCCGCATCGGCCCCAATGATGTGATGCTGGACCAAGCGCTGCAATCGCGGGGCTACCGGATTGTCGATCCCGTTCTCCAATATCGTGCCGATATCGACCAATTGGCCGCCCTGCCCCATCACGGCCATAGTGCCATGGCGCATTGGCCGATGCTGCAGATCTGTCGGCGGATTTGGGAAGACAGCGGTGTCACCCCTGCGCGCCAAGCGGTTATGGAACGGGTCACTGGGCCCAAGGCCGTGATGCTTGGTCGCTTCAAGGATCGGGTGGCCGGGTGCTGCTTCATCGCGGCGCATGACAATGCCGTGATGCTGCATGCGCTTGATGTGCTGCCCGAATATCGTCGGCAAAGCATTGGCCGCAATATCATGATCGGATCAGCGCGCTGGGCCCAAAATATTGGAGCGACGGAGCTTCATCTTTTGGTCACCCGCGCCAATCTTAACGCGAGGCGCTTCTATGACTCGCTGGGGATGCAGGTTATTGAAGAAGCGCATTATCGACAGCGATGAGGGCAATCTGTGACGGGACATCGTTTCCTCCCGCTTTATGTAGCTGGTATCTTGGTTTCGTGGGCGGGGCTGGCGGTGGCGGATGCGCCTGCGATGACCGGCCTGCCCCAACCCACCGCCAGCCAACAAGAGGCGTTTACCAGCCATCGGCTGCCGACCGGTCCGTTTCAGATCCAGAGCCTAGCGCTGCAAACCCTTGAAGGCAGGCTGACCCAACAGGCTTGGCATGTGCAACGGGGTGGCAAAAGCAGCCTGGAACTGCTGGCACCCTTGCGCCAAGACCTGCAAGCGCAGGGCTTCGAGCCGCTTTACGAATGCGAGACTTCGGCCTGTGGCGGCTATGATTTCCGATTTAATCTTAGCCTGTTGCCGGAACCCGACATGCATGTCGATCTGGGCGATTTCCGCTATTTCCTTGCTCGCAAGGGCAATCAATGGGCATCCTTGGTGGTGTCCAATAGCGGCGATATCGGCTTCATCCATCTCAGCCACATAGATACCGGATCAAAGCCGGATGTGGCAGCACCGGTTCAACCGCAACCTGTTCCGACCACGGCCACGGCCACGCCCCAGTTGTTCTCTGCGGCGGGGACTTTCGTCTTGGAAGATCTGGTCTTCGCATCGGGGGCTTCGGCATTGACGGCGGGGGACTATCCGGCATTGGCCGCATTGGCCCAATGGCTACAGGCCGACCCTAATGCGCGCGTGGCCTTGGTTGGCCATACGGATGCATCGGGCGGGCTGGACGCCAATATCGCCTTGTCGCGCAAACGCGCCGAGGCGGTGCGCCAAGAACTGACCCGACGCTTCAATATTCCCGCCAATAGGATTGACGCCCATGGCGTCGGCCCCTTGGCCCCGCGCGCGGCTAATCAGACCGAAGCAGACCGTCTTCGCAACCGTCGTGTCGAAGCGGTGCTGCTTGGTCGGTCTTAACGGTAAAACGCGCCTGCAGCATGTCCACCAAAGCACTGACCTCAGCCCGCATCAAACGGGTGATCGGAAGCAACAATTGCACAGGCATTTGGGCGAGCGGCTGGTCCGGCAGCACCTTGTGCAACAGCCCCGCCCGCACCGCTTGCGCGCAAATCGCCTGCGGGAGCTGCGCCAGACCCACTCCGGCAATCGCCGCTTCCAAGGCCTGTGCGGCATCACTCACGCGCAGCAACGCGCCTTCTAGCTGAACGGGGGCCAGCGGGTAATCAATCACCCGCTGGCCCTTTAGGTCCATCGGCATCCCATGGCGCGCGATATGATCCGGCGCGACCACCCAGCATAGGCGATCATCGCCCAAAGGCTGCAGGCTTAGTGCGCCGCTGGCGACATCGCCCAGACACAAGGCCAGATCGAAATCCCCCGCCGTCAGATCCTGACCCGCCGCATGGGGCAGCACCTGCAGCATCACAGCCGGATGGCGGCGGATGAAATCGGGCAGCAGATCCTGCCACAGACAGGGCAGCAGATCCCGTGTCACGCCCAGCCTGATCCCCCCCGCGGGATGATCCCTCATACCGCTTACCAAGGCATCGGCCGCGCTAATATCCGCCAATACAAGGCAAATACGGGTGTAATAGGCCAACCCCAGCGCGGTGGGTGACACCCGCCTTGTGGTGCGGTTCAGCAGCCTTGCGCCCAACCGCGCCTCAAGCGAAGTGACATGCTTCGACACAGCCGACTTCGAAATGCCCAGTTCTCGCGCGGCATCGGTAAAGCCGCTCCGATCGATGACAGCCGCGAAGGCCTGCAGTTCCGTCAGACGATCCATGAGCCTCTCGCGTTACGCAACCGGTGAACAGGTTTGGTGTGCGAGGGGATTCCGGCAACAAAGCGGCGCGGCTTGGGTATTGTTGCGCCTATGGAAACGACGCCGTTATAGGTGGAAGGCTTCAAGCGGGTGACGCCTGCCCAAGGTCATGGCGTCCGACACATGGATCATCGGTTCCAGATCGATATCGCTTTGACCTTGCGCGACCAGGTCCGCCATGCGGGCATAAAGCGCCGGATATTCGCCCATGATCGAATCTTCACCCGCCACGGTTTCGCCCGCCACTTCCAAGACATTGCCGCCCATCCGCAAGGCGAGCGGACCTTGGTCGGTTTCAACCTCGATATCCCAGATCTGCGGCCCCGTCTGACGCCAATCGAAAGAGGCGGTGACATTGCTGGAAAACTGCAATTCGGCCGCAATCGGCGTCTGGCAATTGATCGGCACCGAAAGATCGGCGCTTTGCAGATGCAGCTTGATCGGCAGGATATCTGTCAGGATCGACAAGGCATTGATGCCGGGGTCGAAGACGCCCATGCCGCCCGGCTCGAACACCCAATTCTGACCGGGATGCCATTTGCGCACATCTTCGCGCCAGACCACGCGGGCCGCGCGGATATGGCAGCCTGCCAGCCGCGCCTTGGCCGCAGCGACCGCATGGGCCATCCGACTATGCCATGTCGCATAAAGGCTTAGCCCCTGCACCTGCGCCAAACCCGCCAAAGTTTGCACTTCCGCCAGACTCGCACCGGGCGGCTTTTCCAGCATCAAGTGCCGCCCCGCTTGCAGCACCGCTTGGGCATAGGCGAAACGCGGCACCGGCGGCAGGCAAAGCGATACCATTTCCACCTGCGGATGCGCGGCGAACATCGATTTCAGGTCGGGATAGGAGGGCACCCCATCCACCCGACCCTGCCGCGAAACGGTGGCCAGCAGCTGCCAATCGGGGGAAGCTGCCAGTGCCGGAACATGCTGGTCCAAGGCAATTTTACCGACCCCCACCAGGGCCACGCCACGCCGTGCCATCAATGCGAATCCCTGCCGACCCGCGCGCCGCGCGGCCCCTTCAGGAAGTCCAGATCGGCCCCCGTATCGGCACCCTCGACATGCTTTTGATGCAGCCACGCATAGCCGCTGTCGAAAAGTTCGTGCAAGGGCTGCCATGCGGCCAATCTGGCGGCCAGTTCCTCATCGGAAATATCCAGATGCAGGCGACGGTTCGGCACATCCAGCTCGATGAAATCGCCGTTTTGCACCACGGCCAAAGGCCCACCGGCAGCGGCTTCGGGGGATGTATGCAGGCAGACCGTGCCATAAGCCGTGCCCGACATCCGCGCATCCGAAATCCGCACCATATCGGTGATGCCTTTTTTCAGCACCTTCGGCGGCAGGCCCATATTGCCCACCTCTGCCATGCCCGGATAGCCCTTCGGACCGCAGTTCTTCAGGACCATGACGCAGGTTTCGTCGATGTCCAGATCGGGATCGTTGATCTTGGCCTTGTAGTCGTCGATATCTTCGAACACGACCGCACGACCGCGATGCACCATCAGATGCGGGCTGGCGGCGGATGGCTTCAGCACCGCGCCTTTGGGGGCAAGATTGCCCTTCACCACCACGATGCCACCCGATTGGGTCAGCGCCTTTTCGGCGGGCAGGATCACGTCCTCATTGTGGTTGACGACATCCTTGACCTGCTCCCACATCCCCTGCCCCGAGACGGTCAGCGCATCCTTGTGCAACAGACCCGCCTCGCCCAGACGTTTGATGACGACAGGAAGACCACCGGCGTAGAAGAATTCCTCCATCAGGTATTTGCCCGATGGCATCAGGTTGACGATTGTCGGGATGTCACGGCCGCAACGGTCCCAATCTTCCAGCGTCAGATCCACGCCGACCCGACCCGCGATGGCCAGCAAATGGATCACCGCATTGGTCGATCCGCCGATGGCCGCATTGGTTCTGATCGCGTTTTCAAAGGCCTCTTTGGTCAAGACGTCGGATGGCTTCAGATCATCCTTGACCATCTGCACGATCCGGCGACCCGACATCTGCGCCATGGTCCGCCTGCGGCTGTCGACCGCCGGAATGGCCGCATTGCCCGACAGCGCCATACCAAGGGATTCCGCCATGGATGCCATGGTCGATGCGGTGCCCATGGTGTTGCACGACCCTGCGGATCGGCTCATCGATGCTTCGGCATCGGCGAATTCGGCATCCGACATCTCACCGGCTTTGACGGCTTCGGAAAACTTCCACAGATGGGTGCCTGAACCCACCCGTTCGCCTTTGAAATAGCCGTTCAGCATCGGCCCGCCGGTCACGATGATCGACGGCAGATCGGTCGAAGCGGCCGCCATCAAAAGCGACGGCGTGGTCTTGTCGCAGCCCACCAGTAACACGCAGCCATCCATCGGCTGACCGCGCATCTGTTCTTCCACTGCCATTGCGGCAAGGTTGCGGAACATCATCGCCGTCGGGCGGAAACCGCTTTCGCTGGCGGAAAAGGCTGGCACTTCAACGGGAAAGCCGCCCGCTTCCAGAATGCCGCGTTTGACGGATTCAGCCAGAATGTTCAGATGCGCATTGCAAGGCGTCAGTTCCGACCAGGTGTTCAGAATGCCGATGACCGGACGACCATCGAACATATCCGCCGGAAAGCCCTGATTGCGCATCCAGCCACGGTGATAGATCTGATCGCGTCCGGTGCCGCCGAACCATTCCTGCGATCTAAGCTTACGGGGCCAAGCAGCGGGTTTGAAAGCCATGGACGAACCTCACAGAGTAATGACGCCCTGCAACCCGTGATCGGGCGCATGGGCCAAAGCGTTGCGCAGCGGCAGGCCGAAGCCATCAGCGCTGATCTCGAAGATGTCACCCGCCTGCGCCTGCACGGCATCGGCAAAGGACAGGGTCGCGGTGCCGAACATATGGACGTGCAGATCACCCGGCTGGCGGAACAGATCGTATTTGAAATGATGATGTTCCAGATTGGCAAAGCTGTGGGACATATTCACTTCGCCCGACAGGAACGGCTTTTCCCAGATCACCACGCCATCGCGTAGGATGCGGGACTGCCCCCGCACATCCTGCGGCGGCGGGCCGATCAGGATTTCCGGCCCGATCGATGCCGGACGCAGCTTCGAATGGGCCAGATAAAGATAGTTGATCCGTTCGGTCACATGGTCGGAAAACTCATTGGCCAAGGCCCAGCCAAGCCGCGCCACGCGCCCGTCATCGGCCACCACATAGATGCCGGCGATTTCGGGTTCTTCACCGCCATCCAAGGCGAAAGCGGGCGACACCAGCGGCGCATTGGGGGCGACCAGATGATGGCCATTGCCCTTGTAGAACCATTCCGGCTGCACGCCCGCTCCGGTTGCGGGCTTGCCGCTTTCCAGCCCCATGCGGAACATCTTCAGCGAATCCGATGCATCATCAGCATTGGCTTTGGTATGCATCGCATCACGGGTGGCGGCCGATCCCAGATGGGTCAACCCCGTGCCGGTCAGGTGCAAATGCGCCGGATCGGGATGGTGGATCGGGGCAAGCAGACGCCCCTCTTCGGCAAGCCGGACCAGATCGACCGCCTCGCCCAGACCATAGCCCGCAATGACTTGCGCGATGGACCGCCCGCTATTGGCGGCTTCTAGCGCCAGATCATAGGTCGAGCTTGCCCCTTTTACCAAGGCAGCCTCGCTGCCTTCGCGCGCAACCACGCCGATCCCATCGCCCAGACGGATTTGTGACAGCAACATGCCCTGCCTCATTTGTTTTTATTGTATACGTCGAAGATGACAGCGGCCAACAGCACCAAACCCTTGATAACCTGTTGATAATCAATACCGATCCCAAGGATTGACATGCCATTGTTCATCACACCCATAATCAAGGCACCCACCACCACGCCGACGATCTTGCCCGATCCGCCCGACATCGAAGCGCCGCCGATGAAGACTGCCGCGATCACGTCCAGCTCGAAGCCCACACCCGCTTTGGGCGTGGCCGAATTCAACCGCGCGGCGACGATCATGCCTGCCAAAGCGGCTAGAACGCCCATATTGACGAAGCACAAGAACACCAGCCGTTCGGTCTTGATCCCCGAAAGCTTTGCCGCCTTTTCATTGCCCCCCAGCGCATAGATCCGCCGTCCGGTGGTCGTGTTTTCGGTGAAGAAGCCGTAAATGACCACCAGCACCCCCAGCACCATCACCACATTCGGCAGACCGCGGAAGATCGACAGCTTATAGCCGACGAAGACCAGCGCGCCGCAGATGATCAGGTTGCGGATCCAGAAAATCAGCATCGGTTCGGGCGGCAGGCCAAAGCTTGCATCCTGCGACCGCTTGCGCAAGCCAAGCCACAGGATCAGCAGCGCCGCCACCATCACCAAGACCATGGTGCTGGAATTGATCCGTTCAAGCCCCAGCAAAGCCTCATCCGCCGTGCCGAACAGATCGGGCAGGAAACCGGTCGACAAGGATTGGAAGGATTTCGGGAAAGGCCCGATGTTCTGCCCGCCCAAAAGCCACAAAGTCAGGCCGCGGAACACCAACATCCCCGCCAAGGTGACGATGAAGGACGGGATGCGCCAGAAGGCGACCCAGTAGCCCTGCGCCGCGCCGATCAAGGCCCCGACGCAAAGGCACGCGGGGATCACCGCCCAAACCGGCCAGCCTTCCCGCACGGTCAGCACCGCCGCCACCGCTCCCACAAAGCCGCAGACCGACCCGATCGACAGGTCGATATGACCCGCCACGATCACCAGCAGCATGCCCAAGGCCATGATGATGACATAGGAATTCTGCAGGAAGAGGTTGGTGATATTCTGCGCCGACAGGAAATCGACATTCAGACTGGCGCGGACCACCACTGTGAAGAAGAACACGATGGCGACCAGCGCCATGATCATGCCGTAGTCGCGTAAGTTGCTGGAGAGTGATGTCTTTTCCGACATTATGCCGCCTTTCCCGTAGCGTTCAGGATCATGGCCATGATGCGTTCCTGACTGGCATCAGTGCGGGACAATTCGCCCACGATCCGGCCCTCGTTCATCACATAGATGCGGTCGCACATGCCCAGCAGCTCGGGCATTTCCGAGCTGATCATCACGATCCCCCGCCCGTCCGCAGCCAATTGGTTCATGATCGAATAGATTTCGAATTTCGCGCCGACATCGATGCCGCGCGTCGGTTCATCCAGCAGCAAGACCTGCGGATCGGTGAACAGCCATTTCGACAGCACCACCTTTTGTTGATTGCCACCCGACAGATTCACCACGCGCTGCTGCACGCTGGGGCTGCGGATGTTCATCACTTGGCGATAATCTTCCGCCACACGCGTTTCGCGCCTTGGGTTCAGAATGCCGCGCAAAGCGATCCCCGCCAGATTGGCAAGGCTGACATTGCGCAGGATCGGTTCATCCAAGATCAGCCCCAGCGTTTTGCGATCTTCCGTCACATAGGCCAGACCCGCATCAATCGCTTTGGAAACGGTCGATGTATCAACCACTTGCCCATGCATTCGCACCTCGCCGCGGATATTGCGGCCAAAGCTTTTGCCAAAAAGGCTCATGGCCAGTTCGGTGCGCCCAGACCCCATCAGCCCCGCAATGCCGACGATTTCGCCCTTGCGGACGGTGAAACCGGCATCGCGGATCACCTCGCGGCCCTGCTGTTCGGGATGATCGACGGTCCAGTTCGACACACGCATCAGCTCTGCGCCGATCTGCGGCACGCGTTCGGGATAGCGCTGCGCCATATCGCGACCGACCATGTCCCGAATGATCCGTTCTTCGGAGATTTCATCCCGCGTCAGGGTCGATACCGTCGCCCCGTCGCGGATCACCGTGATCCGGTCCGCCACGCGGGAAATTTCGTTCAGCTTGTGGCTGATGATGATCGATGTCACGCCTTGCGCCTTCAGCTCAAGGATCAGATCCAACAGCTTTTCGCTGTCGTTTTCCTGCAGCGCGGCGGTCGGCTCGTCCAAGATCAACAGCCGCACGTTTTTCGCCAAAGCTTTCGCGATTTCGATCAACTGCTGCTTGCCGACGCCCAGCTTGCCGACAATCGCCACAGGGCTTTCCTTCAGCCCCACTTTCGCCAGCAATTCATCGGTGCGTTGGAAGGCCAAGGGCCAGTTGATGACGCCTGCCTTTGCCACTTCATTGCCAAGAAACAGGTTCTCGGCAATCGACAAAAGCGGCACCAAAGCCAGCTCCTGATGGATGATGATGATTCCCAAAGCTTCGGAATCATTGATGGATTTCAGGTTCAGCACCTGACCATCGAAAACGATGTCGCCCTCATAGCTGCCATGCGGATAAACGCCCGACAAGACCTTCATGAGGGTCGATTTTCCGGCGCCATTCTCGCCACAGATCGCATGGATCTCGCCTGTTTCGACGGCCAGATCGACATGGTCCAAAGCGCGCACACCGGGGAATGTTTTCGAAATGCCGCGCATTTCGAGCAGATGGGCCATGATAGCCTCCGCCAATTGCTTGTCGTGAACGGCCTGCCCGCACGCGGCGGACAGGCCGAAGGGATTGGATTATTTCAGCTGATCGGCGGTGTAATAGCCCGACTCTACAAGGATTTTCTCGTAGTTGGCGGCATCGACCGGCAGTGGCTCCAGCAGGTAGGACGGCACGATTTTGACACCGTTGTTATAGGTTTTGGTGTCGTTGATTTCCGGCTCTTTGCCTTCCATCAAAGCATCGACCATCTTCACGGTGACGCCTGCCAAGGTGCGAGTATCCTTGAAGATCGACGAATATTGCTCGCCTGCGACCATGGATTTGACCGACGGCACTTCGGCGTCCTGACCGGTGACGATCGGCATCTTCAGATCGCCCGAACCATAGCCAACGCCTTTGAGCGACGACAGAATGCCGATCGACAGCCCGTCATAAGGCGACAGCGCGCCATGGATCTGCTTGTCGCCGTAATTGGCCGACAGCAGGTTATCCATCCGCGATTGTGCGACCGCACCATCCCAACGCAGGGTACCGACCACATCCATGCCTTTTTGGCCCGACGGAATGGCGATCTCGCCCGCATCGATCATCGGCTGCAACACCGACATCGCGCCGTCATAGAAGAAGAAGGCATTGTTGTCGTCAGGGCTGCCGCCGAACAGTTCGATATTCCACGGTTTCGCATCGGGGAAGCGTTCTTTCAGGCCCTTCACAAGGCTTTCGGCCTGCAAGACGCCGACCTTGAAGTTGTCGAAGGTGGCGTAATAGCTGACCGCGTCGCTGTCGCGGATCAGGCGGTCATAGGCGATGACCTTGATGCCGCTCGCGCTGGCGTTTTCCAAAGCATTCGACAAGGTGGTGCCGTCGATCGATGCGACCACCAGGACCTTGACGCCTTTGGTGATCATATTCTCGATCTGCGCCAATTGGTTGGGAATATCGTCTTCGGCATATTGCAGGTCGGTGCCATAGCCCGCTTCGGTGAATTGCTTGACCATGGATTCGCCATCCATGATCCAGCGTGCCGAAGATTTGGTCGGCATCGCGATGCCGACGGTGCCCTTGTCCTGCGCGAAGGCGGGGGCAAAAGCAGTGGTCGCCAAAAGCGAAGCGGCAAGCGCCAGCTTCAAAGCGGCGCGTTTGGTGAAGTGCATTCCGATCTCCTCCCATAGTGCCGTTTTCAGACGGCGCTGTTTTTGCCCGACAGGTCTGGTGGTGTCGCGGCACGATCGAGCGCTGCCCTCCCTTGGCAGGCCACGAATGCGGTCAGGATGATCCGGCGATACATTTGCGTCAAATGATGTTATATGAAGCATATACTTCATATTTGATATGTTTTAGCAGTCCATTTCCAGATCGGAGCCGCCATGCGTCCCCTATCCCCGCCCCCGCTTCACCATCTGAAATTGGGTCATCTGCGCTTTCTGGCGGCGCTGGCCGATCATATGCGGATCACCGCGGCGGCCGAGGCCGTCGGGGTTTCCCAGCCCACCGCATCCAGAATTATCGTCGAAATAGAAGATGTTCTTCAGCAACCAATCCATCTGCGCCAAGGCCGTGGCATCGTTTTGACCGCCGCCGGAGAGGTGCTGGCCCGCCGCGCCAAACGTATTCTGGCGGAATTGCACGAGGCCAGCGCCGAAGTCATGGGCCTTGCGGCGGGTGAGACGGGGCATCTCAGCATCGGGGCGGTGACGGCGCCGGCCATCGGCTTGGTGCTGCCTGCGCTGCGCACCTTGCGCGTGACCCATCCGGCGATCACGGCGGATGTGACGGTCGGACCGTCGAGCCAACTATGCGATGGTCTGCGCTCGGGCCGCTTTGATCTGGTGCTCGCCCGCCCGATCCAGCCGCGCGATCACGAGGAATTCGATCTGACCCCGATGGGAACCGAGCCGGTGTCTTTTCTGGTGCGCAAAGCGCATCCTTTGGAAGGCCGCATCAGGCTGAGCCATGACGATATGCTTGGCTATGACTGGGTGATGCCGGATGCGACGTCGCCCTTGCACCGCGCCGTCATCAGCCATTTCGCAAGCCATGGAAAACCGATGCCGCGCCAGCAATTGACCACGGCATCGGTATTGCTGACATTGACATTGCTACGTCAAAGCAATGCCATAGCCCCTTTTGCCCAAGCAGTGGGCGATGTGCTGGCCCAAGGCGAGGGCATGGGCTTCGGCACGTTGTCCCCCGCTTTCGGCATCGATGTCGGCAGCTACGCGCTGATGACGCGACAGGCACAGACACCCGCGCCCGCGCTGGCGCGGCTGATCGGATTGTTGCGGCAAGGCGCGGGCTTGGATCTATAGGCTTGACACCAGCCTGACCGCTTGGTTGATCGCCCGTTTGGCATCCAATTGCGCCGCCACATCCGCGCCGCCGATCACATGCACCGGCTGTCCCGCCGCCAGCATTTCATCGGCAAGACCGCGCAAGGGTTCTTGTCCGGCGCAGATCACCACCTGATCGACCTCCAGCAGTTCCTCGACACCGTTGCGGGCGATGATGATGCCTCGATCGGTGATCTCTCGGTAATCGACACCGCCCCACATGGCGACATCCTTCTGTTGCAGCGCCATGCGGTGAATCCAGCCCGTGGTCTTGCCCAAAGCGCGCCCCGGTCGTTCGGCTTTGCGCTGCATCAACCACAGCTTGCGCGCAGGCGCATCCGGCGCGGGGGGGCGCAAACCGCCCGCCACCTTTGCCGGATCGCCGACACCCCATTCGCGCCGCCAAAGCTCCAGATCCAGCGTCGGGCTGTCATCGCCCTGCGCCAGATATTCGGCCACGTCAAAGCCGATCCCGCCCGCGCCGATCACCGCCACGCGCGCACCGACTTCGGCCCCCTGCAAGACGTCGATATAGCCCAAGGCTTTGTCTTCGCCCGCAATTCCCGCCGCCCGCGGAACCACGCCGGAGGCGATGATCACCTGATCAAAGCCCTGCAGATCGCCTGCCGTGGCGCGATGGTTCAAACGCAGATCGACGCCAGAGGCGCGGATCATCGTGTCGAACCATTGGATCAGCCCGATGAATTCTTCCTTGCCCGGCACTTGCGCCGCCAGATGCAACTGCCCACCCAAGCGGTCCGACGCCTCGAACAGCACGACCTGATGGCCCCGCGCATCCGCCGTCAGCGCCGCCGTCAGCCCCGCAGGCCCCGCGCCCACCACCGCGATGCGTTGGGCGATATCGGCCTTGCCGGTGAGAATTTCGGTTTCATGGCAAGCGCGCGGATTGACCAGGCAGGATGTCAGCTTGCCGGCGAAGGTATGGTCCAGACAGGCTTGGTTGCAGGCGATGCAGGGCGCGATCATATCGGCCCGCCCCGCCGCCGCCTTGGCCACGAAATCGGCATCGGCCAGGAAAGGCCGCGCCATCGACACCAGATCGGCCACACCATCGGCCAGCAGATTTTCGGCCAATTCCGGTGTATTGATCCGGTTCGATGTGATGACCGGAATCGACACTTCCGGCCGGAGCCGCGCGGTCAGCCATGTGAAAGCGCCGCGCGGGACGGATGTGGCGATGGTCGGCACACGGGCCTCATGCCAGCCGATACCGGTGTTCAGCACCGTGGCCCCCGCCGCCTCGACGGCTTTGGCAAGCAAGACCACTTCCTCCCACGTCGATCCGTCAGGGATCAGGTCGATCAAACTGATGCGGTAGATCAGCAGGAAATCGGGCCCGACCGCTTGGCGCACACGCCGCACCACTTCGACCGGCAGCCGCATCCGGTTTTCGTAGCTGCCGCCCCAGTCATCGTCGCGACGGTTGGTATGGCGAACAAGGAACTGGTTCAGGAAATAGCCTTCGCTGCCCATCACCTCGACCCCGTCATAGCCCGCAGCCTTGGCCCGAACCGCCGCAGTGACGATATCGCCGATCTGCTTTTCAATGCCCTCGGCATCCAAAGCGGTCGGCGCAAAGGGGGAAATCGGCGATTTTACCGCGGATGGCGCGACACATCCCTTGCCAAAGGCATAGCGCCCCGCATGCAAAATCTGCATCGCGATCTTGCCGCCTGCCGCATGGACCGCATCCGTCACCTTGCGGTGATTGGCAATATCGAGATCGGAAAACAGCCCCGCCGCTCCGGGAAAGACGCCGCCTTCAAGATTTGGGGCCATGCCGCCGGTGACGATCAGCCCAACGCCCCCCGCCGCGCGATCGGCATAAAACCGCGCCACGCGGTTCCAGTCGCCGGTTTCTTCCAGACCGGTATGCATGGAACCCATGATGGCCCGGTTGCGAAGTTCGGTCGCGCCCAAACGGATGGGCGCGAGAAGATGGGGGTAATGCGTCATTGACTGTCCTCCGGCAGATCGGGGCAGTGTGACCAAGCGCAAGCCCCTTGTCATCTCGAACGCCGCGTAAGACCGGATGCACGGCCTATGGGATTTAGCCCGACAGGCCCTGCAAGATGATTGTCGCTTTCTGGATCAGCTGGTCTAGTTCCGAACGCAGCCCGTCGATCAGATTGACATAGCCCGCGACCCAAGCGTTGCGACCCGTCAATCGCGCCAGATCTTCCGCGAAAACATAGGCCAAGACGATCAGAACGGCGAGCGTGATCATCAGCCAGAAGCCAAGATGGAAGCCGCGACGGCTTTGCGCGGCTGGCAGCGGCAGAGCTGAATCGTCTTGTTCGTCGCTTGGGCGCAACGAGGAATTGATCTCTTCGACATCGGGCAGCAAGGCGTGACGCGGCTGCGCCGACATCGGCGGTTGGGCCGACACCGGCGGTTTGCCCAAGGGCAAAGGTTCGGGCGCATCAAGCACGGCATTGATCGCATCGACTTCGGCCTGATCGGGCACCGGAGCATTGGCCGAAATCGGCCTGTCGCCCAGAAGTTCGGGATGCCCGCCTTGGGCCACCGTCTGTGCAAAGGGCGGCAGGGGGTCGATTGCCACCGCTTCGGGCCGCGGCTCTTCGGTCACGGCCACGAAAGGCGCGCCCATATCATCATCTGCATCATCATCATCTGCGGGATGCGGCACGGCGGGCTGTTTGATGAACCCTGCCAAGACCTCGTCTTCGGATGCATCCGACGCGCTTGGCACCCTGCCTTGCGTGACACCCGCGGCTTCCGCTTCGGCCTTGCGCGCCGCCACTTCACGCGCAGCTTCTTCGCGCAGCACGGCAAGCACGTTTTCATCCAAGGCACGGCGCGGCGGCGGTAGATTGGTGGCCGTCTGCGGCTCGTCGTCTTCGAATTCGGTTTCATCGCTCGGCGCGAGCGCGCGAATCGAGCGCCCCCCCGCATGGGCGATCGGCGGCACCGGCGCAGGCGGATCTACCGCAACCGGACGGCTGACGTCTGCCTTTTGCGACATGAAAGCCGCGACTTCGGCCGCATCGACTTCGCCTTCGGGCAACACGAACCACATATTGCCGCAGTTGGAACATTGCACATCCCGGCCTGACTCGGGAATGGCAGAGGCATCCACCTCGTATTGGGCGTCACAATTGGGACAAATCAAACGCATCAGGCGATACCCTTTCCCGGCAAACCCGGATTTGTCTCACACTATCAAGGATGCAGAATGAGGCCAAGACGGCCCAGGATTTTTTACACCTGCGATGTGGCGCATGTGATTGAATCCTGCGTCGCTTTCGGCGATTCTGCGCCTGAACAAGAGGGCATCCGGCGTGATCACATTCGACAATGTAGCCTATAATTACGGTGGCGGAGAGTTGCTGTCAGAAGTGACCCTTCGTCTGGCCCCTGGGTCGTTCCATTTTCTGACCGGCCCCTCGGGGTCGGGGAAGACCACGCTGATGAAGTTGGGCTATGCCGAACTGCGTCCGACCTCGGGCCATGTGACATTGTTCGACCGCGAAGTGCGCAGCCTGACGCGCGATGACGTCGCCCTGTGCCGCAGGCGGATCGGGGTGGTGCATCAGGATTGCCAATTCCTTGACCACCTGCCCTTGGCCGCCAATGTGGCGCTGCCCCTGATGGTGGCGGGCAAGCCCGTCGCGTCGCAGGACCTGCAGGCGCTTTTGGATTGGGTGGGGCTGGCGCATCTGGCCGATGCCTTGCCGCCGCAATTGTCGGGCGGTGAACGCCAGCGCGCGGCCCTTGCGCGCGCCATCATCATGAGCCCCGATGTGATCCTGGCCGACGAACCCACCGGCAACTTGGACTGGGAAATGTCCTTGCGCCTGTTGACCTTGCTGGTCGAATTGAACCGGATGGGCAAGACCGTGCTGGTCGCCACCCATGACATGAACCTGATCCGTCAGGCCAAATCGCAGATCGCGGCGCGCGTGCTGCGGATCTCGCGCAGGCGGGTGCAACTGGCAGGAGCGGATCTGTGAGAGCCTTGATCGAAGAACTGCTGAACCGCGACCGGCAGGCCGACCGCGTGGTGCCGCCCAGCGGTTTCACCGCGCAACTGACCACGCTGACCGCCGCCGCGATGACTTTCCTTGCGGTCTTCGCGCTGGCTTTGTCTTTGGCATCGGGGCGTCTGGCCGATCGCTGGGCGGGATCGCTTGCGGGCACGGCGACGGTGCGGATTTCGGCGCCGGTCGAACAGCTGGACCTGCAAACCAATGTTGTGATGAAGATACTGGAAACAACACCCGGTATCGCATCGGCCAAAACCCTGTCGCTTGAAGATCAAAGCAAGCTGCTGGAGCCGTGGTTCGGCCCCGATCTGCCGATCGACGCTTTGCCCCTGCCGCGCCTGATCGAAATCACCGAAGGCAGTCCGGCGTATGATGCGGGCGGTCTGCGACTGCGCCTGCAAGCCGAAGCGCCCGGCGCCGTGCTGGATGATCACGAACGCTGGCGTCGTCCGATGGCGGTGGCCGCAAGCCGGTTGCGGCTGCTGGGGGGCCTGTCGCTGGTGCTGCTGGGTGTTGCCACAGGCGGCATGATCACTTTGGCCGCGACTGCCGCGATGTCGGCCAATTTGCAGGTTATCAAAGTGCTGCGGTTGGTGGGCGCGCAAGATAGCTATATCGTGCAAGCCTTCGTCCGTCGTTTCACCCTGCGCGCGTTGATCGGTGCGGTGGCAGGCACATTCGTGGCGATCATCGCGGTATCGCTTTTGCCTGCGGTGGATGAGGCGGGCGGGTTCCTGACCGGCCTTGGCTTTTCTGGCTGGGGCTGGGTATTGCCATGGCTCTTGCCGCCGCTGGTTGCCGGAGTTGCCTTTGCCGCCACGCGCTTCGCCGCCTTGCGCATTCTGAGAGAGCTGCACTGATGATCGTTTTTCGCTGGATCCTGTCGCTGCTGTTCATCATCCAGATGTATCTGGCGATGCTGGTTATTGCCGTCGTCTTCGCGCCCTTCGCGATCTTTTCGCGCAATGCGGCCTTTGCGGCCTGCAAAAGCTATGCGGCATGGGTGGTCTGGACGCTGCGGGTGATGTGCGGGATCACCACCGAAGTGCGCGGCACGCCGCCCACCGACGAGGTGCTGATCGCCGCCAAACACCAAAGCTTCTACGACATTCTGGTGATCTTCCTGCATGTGCCCCGCGCGAAGTTCATCATGAAAAAGGAACTGATCTACGCGCCGCTGCTGGGCCAATATGCCTTGCGCATCGGCTGTGTGCCGGTGGATCGCGGGCGGCGCGGGGCGGCGATTGCCAAGATGAAAGCCGATGTCGCGCGCGGCACGGCGCATCCGGGCCAATTGGTGATCTATCCGCAGGGAACGCGGGTCGCGCCGGGCGAAAAGGCCCCCTATAAGGTCGGCCCCGCGCTTTTGTATCAGCAGCTTGAACAGCCCTGCGTGCCGGTGGCGACCAATATCGGCCTGTTCTGGCCCAAGCGTGGCATCCTGCGCAAACCGGGTCATGCGGTGGTGGAATTCCTGCCGCGCATCGAGCCGGGACTGGATCTTCAGACCTTCACCGCCACATTGGAGGACCGCATCGAATCCGCATCCGATGCATTGAACCGCGAAGCAGGTTTCACCGGATAACAATGAAAAAGGGCGCCACATCGGGCGCCCTTTTCACTTCAGTAGCTGGGGTAACAGGCGGGGCCGATCAGGCCGCCAGCCCTTTCGATCCCATGTCGATGAACTTGGTGCGGCGATCTTTGATCAGCGCTTCGGGCGATTTGCCCGACAGTTCCTGCAGCATGGTCTCAATCGCTTTGCCGACCGCTTCGATGGTCTCGCGTTGGCCGCGCTGTGCGCCGCCCATCGGTTCTTTGATGATACGGTCGATCACGCCCAGCTTTTGCAGATCCTGCGCGGTCAGACGCAAAGCTTCTGCCGCCTCGCGCATCTTGTCGGAATCCTTCCACAAGATCGACGCACAGCCTTCCGGCGAGATCACCGAATAGACCGAATGTTCCAGCATCGCGATCCGGTTGGCGGTCGCGAAGGCAACAGCGCCGCCCGAACCACCTTCACCGATCACCACCGAAATCAGCGGCACGCCGATTTGCAGGCATTTTTCGGTCGAACGCGCGATCGCTTCGGCTTGGCCACGCTCTTCCGCGCCCTTGCCCGGATAGGCACCGGGGGTGTCGACCAAAGTGATCACCGGCAGGCGGAAACGGTCCGCCATATCCATCAGGCGGATCGCTTTGCGATAGCCTTCGGGACGCGCCATACCGAAGTTGCGTTCGATACGCGACTTGGTGTCATTGCCCTTTTCATGGCCGATCACGATGACAGGCTGATCATTGAAACGCGCCAGGCCGCCCATGACCGCGCGGTCATCGGCGAAATTACGATCACCGGCCAAGGGCATGTATTCGGTGAACAGCGTTTCGATATAATCCTTGCAATGCGGACGTTCCGGATGACGCGCGACTTGGCATTTCCGCCAAGGGGTCAGATCCTTGTAAAGGTCGCGCAGCAAGCTTTCTGCTTTCTTGTCGAGGGCTTCGGCCTCTTTCGAGACATCCATGCCTGAATTGCCCCGCGCAAGAGCGCGCAGCTCCTCGGCCTTGCCTTCGATTTCGGCCAGGGGTTTCTCGAATTCCAGGTAGTTCATGGACCTCTCCTGCGGTGGCTGTAACCCCTTGGGGTCGGCCATATATGGCTAGAGTTGCACAAAAGCGCAACCAAGCGAGGGGTGAATGGAGTGCGATCTGGGAAGAATAGTCGCGTTTCTGATGTCTTACCCGACCGAAACTGCGCTGCAAAGATGTCGATTGCAGGGAGAAAACACTGAAATGCGTAAAAGTGAGGCCCTAAAAACAGCACAGCCCCGTGGGATCACCACGGGGCGTGCATCCTCCCCAGATGCCACGCGGGGCCTCCTCTCCCCTGATGCGTGGCGCGGGTAACTTTTCTCAAACCGCACAACTTTACGGCAAATTCTTAACGATCTTGTCCTTGCGGTAGAATATTTGTCAACGGAATACTGCGACGACACGTCACTTCAGTAACATTTCCCGTTATTTTGTTAACATTTCCGCCTGTCGAACGATAGAATCGGGCGGTTTGATGCGCATGATATCGCCCAAACGGCCTTCGTGGACGATGGCCCCTTCACCCCGCGCCTTCAACCTGCTGCAGCGTGGCGGATCGCGACCTGCCGCTGATTCTATCCGCCCGCAAATTGCACCGCCCCTTCGCGCCTTGTGACCCAAGGTCCTGTTCCGGTCTTGACCGCTTGCCCACAAGGGTTCAAGACCGCTGCATCGGGATCGGGGCCCGCCCGCTCCCCAACCACTAGACCAGATTGGGAATCACCATGACCCGCACCGTCTATCTCAACGGCGACTACATGCCGGAGACTGAAGCCAAAGTTTCCATTTTCGACCGTGGCTTCGTCATGGCCGATGGGATCTATGAGGTGACCTCGGTCCTCGAGGGCAAGCTGATCGATTTCGACGGCCACCTGAAGCGCCTGCACCGTTCGCTGAACGAACTGGACATGCCGGTTCCCTGCTCGGATGACGAGCTGCTGGCGATGCATCGCGCCTTGGTCGAAAAGAACAATCTGGTCGAGGGCATGATCTATCTGCAGATCACCCGCGGCAATCCGGGCGACCGCAGCTTCGTCTACCCCGGCGCGGATGTGAAACCGACCATCGTCGCTTTCACCCAAGACATCCCCGACCTGCGCGATGCGCCGATGGCCAAGATCGGCCTGCGGGTGATTTCGGTGGAAGACATCCGCTGGGGTCGTCGCGACATCAAGACCGTGCAATTGCTGGCACCGTCCATGGCGAAAATGGCGGCGAAGAAGGCCGGTGTTGACGACGCCTGGATGTGCGAAGAGGGCGTCGTGAACGAAGGCACGTCCAACAACGCCTATATCGTCAAAGGCAACAAGATCATCACCCGCCAACTGTCGAACCAGATCCTGCACGGCATCACCCGTGGCGCGGTCCTGCGTTTTGCGGCCGAAGCACAATACGACGTCGAAGAGCGCCCCTTCACCATCGAAGAAGCGCAAGCCGCGGATGAAGCTTTCTCGACCGCTGCATCGCTGTTCGTGATGCCGGTCGTCGAAATTGACGGCAAGGCCATCGGCACCGGCAAACCGGGTCCGGTCGCCGCCCGCCTGCGCGAGATCTATCTGGACGAAATGATGAAGGCCGCGATCTGATCGCGCCGATTTCCGAATGACAAAGGCCGGAGGAAACTCCGGCCTTTTCTGTTACTTGATCACGTTCTTGGCGAAGGCATCCTTGAAAGCCGCCTGCTTTTCAGGGCTGGCTTCGGTCTGGTTCTGCGCCACCCAATCGGCATAGGGCATGCCATAGAAGGCTTCGCGGCCCGCATCCTTGTCCATATCGATGCCGCGTGCATTGGCGGCTTCCTGATACCAGCGGCTCAGGCAGTTGCGGCAGAAGCCCGCAAGGGTCATCAGGTCGATATTCTGCACGTCAGGACGCGCCACCATCAGATGATCACGCAAGGCGCGGAAAGCGGCGGCTTCAAGTTCGATACGGGTTTGATCATCCATCGGAATCATCCTTTCAACGGGTTACCACAGCAAGCGCGCGGGTGAATAAAGGGGCCAGACGCTTGGCCCAAGCCTGTTGCGCGGCATGGTCTGCGATCAGATCCTGCCGCAACTCGACCAGCGCATTATGACGGCCCATCCGCAAGGCGTGACGGTCGATGGCATCGCCGGGCAGATGGCCGGAATAGGGTTCATTGTCGCCGATGCAAAGATCGGGCTCCTGCGCCAGTTCGGCCAAGATCGCCTGCGACAAGCGACTGTCCAGATGGCTATGCAGCACGCCCACATGCCATGGACGCGGTGCGCGCCCGCGCAGGCAGGGCGTAAAGCTATGGATCGCCATGATCGCGCGATCCCCCGCCAATGCCGCAATCGCCTCGTGATAGGGCCGGTAAAGCCGGTTCATCCGACGTTCAAGTTCCGCTTCATCGGCATGACGATTGGCAGGAATGATGGTGCCGTCGTAAAGCCGCATCAGCAGGGTCGGATCCTCTTCGCCACGGTTGGGATCGATCACCAGACGGCTGAAATCGGAACAGATGACGGGACTGTCCAGCGCCTCGCCCAAAGCGATGGCCAAGCCGCGCGCGCCGATATCATAGGCGATGTGACGTTCCATATCGGCCTGCGCGATGCCAAGGCTGCCGCCCAGCCAATCCGGCACGCGGTTGCTGGCATGGTCGCAGGTGATCAGCCACGGCCCCTGACGCGTTTGGCCGAAAGTTTCATAGGCCTCGTGCCGCATTCTGGCCCCCGCTTCCTGCTTGGTGTCACTTCGCTGTGATCATATCGGCATATTTCCGCAGGATACATGCCTTTTAGACCACAATGGGCCATGGTGACGATGTTTCTATCCGCTGAATGTTAGCGCTAGTTGCCTATAGGAAAGCTTTGCTTTAATCCCGAACTCGGCCCACCACGAAGTATATATAGCGCAGAAGGATTAAGGCATGAGACGCCTTCGCAACGTGAAAATCGTGGCTACTCTGGGGCCGGCTTCCAGTGATTACGACATGATCCGCGCCCTGTTCGACGCAGGCGCCGACGTGTTCCGTTTGAACATGAGCCATGGCACCCATGACGAACAACGCGCCCGCTACGACATCATCCGCAAGGTCGAAGCGGATACCGGCCGCCCGATCGCGGTTCTGGCAGATTTGCAAGGGCCCAAGCTGCGCGTCGGCACCTTTGCAAACGGCCCGCATGATCTGGAAATCGGTCAAGCTTTCCGTTTGGATCTGGACCCGACTCCGGGCGATGCGACCCGTGTGCAACTTCCCCACCCCGAAATTTTCGCGGCGCTGGAAGTGGGCACGCCGCTGCTGGTCAATGACGGCAAGATCCGCCTGCAGGTGAATGCCTGCGGTGCCGATTTCGCCGACTGCACCGTGACGGTGGGTGGCGCTATCTCCAACCGCAAGGGCGTGAACGTGCCCGACGTGGTGCTGCCCTTGGCGGCGCTGTCGGACAAGGACCGCGCCGATCTGGAATTCGCTTGCGAATTGGGCGCGGACTGGCTGGCTTTGTCCTTCGTGCAACGGGCCGCCGACGTGCTGGAAGCGCGCGAACTGGCGCGGGGCCGCTGTGCGATCCTGTCGAAGATCGAAAAGCCTGCCGCCGTGAAAGCCTATGAAGAAATCCTCGCGGTTTCCGACGGCATCATGGTGGCGCGTGGCGATCTGGGCGTCGAACTGCCGGTTCATGCCGTGCCACCGATCCAGAAGCGTCTGGTCCGTATGGCGCGCGCGGCGGCAAAGCCGGTGATCGTCGCGACCCAGATGTTGGAATCGATGATCGAAAGCCCGATGCCGACCCGTGCGGAAGTGTCGGATGTGGCGACCGCCATTTACGAAGGCGCGGATGCGGTGATGCTGTCGGCGGAATCGGCGGCGGGCAAATACCCGATCGAAGCCGTGACCACGATGAACAACGTGGCGATTTCGGTCGAAGGCGACGTGACCTATCGCCCCGTCATCGAGGCGAGCCGTTCGGTACAGCGCTCGACCGTGGCCGACGGCATCGTGGCCGCCGCGCGTGAAATCGCCGAATCGACCGACATCAAGACCATCGCCGTCTTCAGCCAAAGCGGCAAAACCGTGCGTCTGGTCGCCCGGGAACGGCCGCGTGTGCCGATTCTGGCGCTGACCCCGCTGGTCGGCACCGCGCGCAAGCTGTGCTTGGTCTGGGGCACCCATACCGTCATCACCGAAGAGCAGGAACGCTTCAAAGGTGCCGTGATCTGTGCGGTGCGCGCCTCCTTGCACCATGGCTTCGCCGAGCCGAAAGATCAGATCGTTCTGACCGCCGGCGTGCCCTTCAATGTGCAAGGCACCACCAACATTCTGCGCGTAGCGCCTTGTGATGAACGCCTTATTAACAAAAACGAGTTTGACTGATCCGCTGATCTAGTCCACTCACGCGCCCATTCGGCAGCCGTCTTAGCGCAAGCTGGGGCGGCTGTCGTTTTCCAAAGGTCTTTCATTGGGGAAGATCTTTAGGACCCCTCACCCGATGCGCGGCCCCAAGGCTATGCGACTTTCGGCTTGCGATAGGCACTCGTGTCCCCTATACGGGCGGCTCCGAAAGCCTGCGCGGCCGGCCAAAGTGGCATGCCGAGTCGCGCATTGTCACGATTGGAGATCGAAATGCCCAAGATGAAGACCAAATCCGCAGCGAAGAAGCGCTTCAGCTTCACCGCTTCGGGCCGCGTGAAAGCCGGTGTGGCGGGTAAACGCCACGGCATGATCAAACGTACGACGAAGTTCATCCGCGATGCATCGGGCACCATGATCCTGTGCGCAGCGGACGAGAAAATCGTCAAAAAATACATGCCCTACAACCGGTAAGGAAGAGTTTAGATGTCCCGCGTTAAATCCGGCAAGGTGACCCACGCCCGTCACCGCAAGGTTATTAAAGCAGCGAAAGGCTACTACGCCGCCCGCTCGACGAACTTCCGCACCGCGACCCAAGCTGTCGACAAAGCGCAACAGTACGCGACTCGCGACCGTAAGGTCCGTAAGCGTCAGTTCCGCGCTCTGTGGATCCAGCGTATCAACGCTGCTGTTCGTCTGTTTGACGCCGAGTTCACCTACTCGCGCCTCATCGACGGCCTGAACAAGGCTGGCATCGAGGTCGACCGTAAGGTTCTCGCAGATCTCGCAGTGCATGAGCCGGAAGCGTTCAACGCTATCGCTGCTCAAGCAAAAGCTGCTCTGGCGTAAGCCAAAGCGTCCAGCTTACGAAAGAGCCCCGCATTGCGGGGCTTTTTTGTTATCATTTTTTTCGTATCCCATGGCACACAATCGGGGTCGCAGATAATTCCTTGCCTCTGCTGGAATACGCGACACCTTATAGCTATGACCATGGCTTAATGCACCGCCTGCCCTTTTGCAGGCCCTCGTATGGAGTGTGTGAATGACCGCAATCATTGCGTTCTTAAACAATATCTTTTGGAGCTACGTGCTCATTTACGGCCTGATCGCGGTCGGCATCTTCTTCACCATCCGTCTTGGTTTTCCGCAAATCCGCCATTTCACCGAAATGTTCCGTGTCGTCTTCGGCAAGGATGTGAAATCGCGCGATGGCATTTCGTCATTCGAAGCGCTGTGCACCTCCTTGGCAAGCCGTGTCGGCACCGGCAATATCACCGGTGTGGCCGTGGCTTTGGGCCTTGGCGGTCCGGGGGCGATCTTCTGGATGTGGGTCGTGGCCTTTGTCGGCATGGCGACGGCTTATGCCGAATCGACCTTGGCGCAATTGTATAAGGAACCTGCCGCAAAGGATGGCGATGGCGTCTATCGCGGTGGTCCGGCCTATTACATTGCCAAAGGCTTGGGAATGAAATGGCTGGGGACGGTCTTTGTGGTCTGCCTGATCATGTCCTTCGGTATTGTTTTCAATGCAGTGCAGTCAAATTCCATCGCCGAAGCGGCGCAAGGCGCGTTTGGCGTGCCCAAGCTGGCAACCGGCATCGCCTTGGCGGCCCTGAGCGCCGTCGTCATCTTCGGCGGCATCCGCAAAATCGCAAACGTCGCCACCTATGTGGTGCCGATCATGGCAGGCCTTTACCTGCTGATGGCCCTGTTCGTGGTATTCACCAACCTGTCCGAAGTGCCGACAATGCTGATGCATATCGTCAAAAGCGCCTTCGGTCTGGAAGAAGCGGCGGGTGGTGTTGCAGGCGGCATGGCGGCGGCGATGCTGAACGGCGTCAAGCGTGGCCTGTTCTCGAATGAAGCGGGCATGGGCTCGGCGCCCAATATCGCGGCTGCGGCGCGCCCTGCGCCCCACCACCCGTCCAGCCAAGGCTTCGTGCAGGCTTTGGGCGTCTTCATCGACACCATCATCGTGTGTACCTGCACTGCGCTGATGATCCTATTGTCGGGCGTCTATCAGCCGGGCGGCGAATTGGCGGGCATCACCCTAACCCAAGCGGCTTTGTCCGAACATATCGGCGGCTTGGGCCCCGCGTTTGTGGCGCTGGCGATCTTCTTCTTCGCTTTCACCACGATCTTGGGCAACTATGCCTATTCGGAAATGGCGATGAATTATCTGGGTCTGGGCGGCAAAACCCCAATCCTGATCCTGCGCCTTGTCGTGATGGCCATGGTCATCTGGGGATCGCTGCAAGCGGTGGCGACCGTCTTCGATATGGCCGATGCCTCGATGGGTTTGATGGCCACGATCAACCTGATTGCCATCCTTGCGCTGTCAGGCACGGTGGCCAAGCTGACGAAGGATTACTTCGCCCAACGCAAGGCCGGTCGACAGCCGGAATTCCATATTTCCCAGCATCCCGATCTTGCCAAAGGCGTGGATGCCGATATCTGGCGCTAAATCCCTTCAAAAGCCCCGCGAAAGTGGGGCTTTTTTCATGTGAAAGCTTCCCTGCTCCATGGCGCACTTGCAAATCAGCCCCCGTCTGGGTAGCACCAAGCCCGACCAATTCCCGGAGGCGAGACCATGGACCTGACCAATATTCGTGGCAAATTTATCGAGGCCGTGGCCAATGCGGCCGATGAAGCCACGCTTGAAGAGGTGCGTCTCGCAGCACTCGGCAAGAAGGGCGAGATTTCGGCCCTGATGGCAACGCTTGGCAAGATGGATCCGGAGGAGCGTAAAACCACCGGTGCCACGCTCAACCTGCTGCGCAACGAAATCGACGCGGCTTTGCGCGCGAAGAAAGCGGCGCTGGCGGATGCAGCGCTGAACGAACGCCTGAAATCCGAATGGCTGGACGTGACCCTGCCGGCGCGTCCGCGGGCGCGCGGCACCATCCACCCCGTGAGCCAAGTCATGGAAGAGCTGACCGCGATCTTCGCGGATATGGGCTTTGCCGTGGCCGAAGGCCCGCAGGTCGAAAGCGACTGGTATAACTTCGACGCGCTGAACATCCCGCCCGAACACCCCGCCCGTCAGGAACATGATACCTTCTTCATGAACCGTGCCGAAGGTGACGCGCGCCCGCCGCATGTGCTGCGCACCCATACCTCGCCGGTCCAAGTCCGGTCGATGATGGAAAAAGGCGCACCGATCCGCGTGATCTGTCCGGGCCGCGTCTATCGCATGGATATGGACCAGACCCACACGCCGATGTTCCACCAAGTCGAAGGCCTGGCCATCGGCAAGGACATTTCCATGGCGAACCTGAAATGGACGCTGGAAGAGTTCTGCCGCGCCTTCTTCGAGGTCGACAAGGTCGAACTGCGCTTCCGTGCCTCGCATTTCCCCTTCACCGAACCCTCGGCTGAAGTGGATATCCGCTATTCCAACGTCGGCGGCCAGCTGCGCATCGGCGAAGGCGACAAATGGATGGAAATTCTGGGTTCGGGCATGGTGCATCCCAAGGTGCTGGCTGCGGCTGGCGTCGATCCCAACGAATACCAAGGCTTCGCCTTCGGCATGGGCATCGACCGCCTTGCCATGCTGAAATACGGCATTCCCGATCTGCGCGCCTTCTTCGAAAGCGATCTGCGCTGGCTGCGCCATTACGGCTTTGCCGCCCTTGATATGCCGGATCTGGCAGGCGGCCTGAGCCGCTAAGGGCTGAAGGCCCAAGGGCAGGCCCCCTGCCCCCAGCATCCAGCCCGGGCGGGCTCGGACGCGGGGAGCCAGCAGGGTGGCCTGATCCACAAGACAGCATTTCCATCAGCGGAACCCGCCCTTCCGCTTTCCCGCAGCCCGACAACCGATTACGGCCTGCCTGACATCCAAGGGACCAAGCGATGAAATTCACCCTTTCCTGGCTGAAAGACCATCTCGAAACCGAGGCTCCGCTTGACGATATCCTCTATGCGCTCACCGATCTGGGCCTAGAGGTCGAAGAGGTCGTGAACCCCGCCGCCAAGCTTGCGACCTTTACCATCGCCAAGGTGCTTGAAGCGACCCAGCACCCCGATGCCGACCGCCTGCGCATCTGCAAGGTGATGACGGATGAAGGCGAAAAGCAGATCGTCTGCGGTGCGCCCAATGCCCGCGAAGGCATCACCGTCGTGCTGTGCAAACCGGGCGATTACGTGCCGGGTCTGGACGTCACCTTGGGCGTCGGCAAGATCCGTGGCGTTGAGAGCATGGGCATGATGGCCTCCGAGCGCGAGCTGGAGCTGTCGGAAGAACACAACGGCATCATCGAACTGCCCTCGGGCGAGGTTGGCGACAAATTCGTCGATTGGCTGGCGATCAACCGCCCCGAAGCGGTCGACCCGATGATCCATATCAAGATCACCCCGAACCGCCCCGATGCCTTGGGCATCCATGGCATCGCCCGCGATCTGGCGGCGCGCGGTCTGGGCAAGCTGAAGGCAGTCGAAGTCCCCGCGATCGAAGGCAGCTTCGACAGCCCGATCAAGGTGGCCATCGCCGCCGACGTCAAAGAAAAAGGCTGCCCGCATTTCGCAGGCCGCGTGATCCGTGGCGTGAAGAACGGCCCTTCGCCAGAATGGCTGCAAGGCCGCCTGAAGGCCATCGGCTTGCGCCCGATTTCGACCTTGGTCGATATCACCAATTTCTTCACCTTCGCGCTGAACCGCCCGCTGCATGTCTTCGACATGGCGAAGGTCAAGGGCGACACCTTGGCGATCCGTTTCGCCAATGACGGCGAAGAACTGCTGGCTTTGGACGGCAAAACCTATGCCCTGCGTCCGGGCCAAATGGTCATCGCCGATGACGCCGGTCCGGAATCGCTGGCGGGCATCATGGGGGGAGAGCTGTCGGGTTGCGACGAGACCACCACCGCTGTCTTCCTGGAAAGCGCCTATTGGGACCCGATCACCACCGCGACCACCGGCCGCGCGCTGAAGATCAATTCGGATGCCCGCTACCGCTTTGAACGTGGCATCGATCCGGCCTTCACCTTGGACGGTCTGGCGATGGCGACCCAGATGATTCTGGATCTCTGCGGCGGTGAAGCGTCGAAAGTCGTGCAAGACGGTGCAGCACCGGACACCACCCGCGCCTATAAGTTGGACACCGACCGTGTGATCAGCTTGGTCGGCATGGATATTCCGGCAGACGAACAGCGCGCGACGCTGCAAGCTTTGGGCTTCACGCTGAACGGCGATATGGCGACCCCGCCGACCTGGCGTCCGGACGTGCTGGGCGAGGCTGATCTGGTCGAAGAAGTGGCGCGCGTCGCATCGCTGTCGAAACTGGTCGGCAAGCCGCTGACCCGTCTGACCGCTGGCGTGCCCAAGCCGATCCTGACGCCGCTGCAAGCGCGTGAAAAGATCGCCCGTCGCACCATCGCGGCTTTGGGTTACAACGAATGCGTCACCTATAGCTTCATCGATGAAACCGCGGCCAAGATGTTCGGCGGTGGCGCGGATGCGGTGAAGGTGGACAATCCGATTTCCTCGGAAATGACCCACCTGCGCCCCGACCTGCTGCCGGGCCTGTTGCGCGCGGCTGCCCGCAACCAAGCGCGCGGCTTTGCCGATCTGGCTTTGGCGGAAATCGGGCCGACCTTCCAAGGTGGCGAGCCGGGCGAACAGACGCTGCAAGCCGCTGGCCTGCTGGTTGGTCACACCAGCCCGCGCGATCCCTTCGCCAGCCGCCGTCCGGTCGATGTCTTTGACGTCAAAGCCGATGTCGAAGCGGTTCTGGCGGCACTGGGTGCCCCTGCCCGCGTGCAGATCACCCGCAAGGTCGCGGCGTGGTTCCACCCCGGTCGTTCGGGCGCCATCGGCCTTGGGCCGAATGTGATGGCGACCTTCGGCGAAGTGCATCCCAAGGTTCTGGCCGAAATGGGCGTCAAAGGTCCGGCGATGGCTTACACCATCCAAGTGGCCGCGATCCCGCATCCCAAGGTGAAAACCCCCACCCGTCCGGCGCTGACCATCAGCGATCTGCAAGCGGTGGAACGCGATTTCGCCTTTGTGGTCGATGAAAAGATCGAAGCTTTGACGGCCGTGAACGCGGCGCAAGGTGCCGATAAGCTGCTGATCGAATCGGTTCGCATCTTCGACCAATTCACCGGCGAGAAAGCTTACGCGCAGATGGGCGATGGCAAAAAGTCGATTGCCTTTACCGTGCGTCTGCAACCAGTAGACAAGACCCTGACGGAAGCCGATATTACCGCAGTCTCGGCGAAAATCGTCGAGAAGGTATTGAAAGCAACTGGCGGGACCTTGCGCAGCTAATGACAAAAAAACCTGAAATCCTCCAACTTTCACCCCTGCGCGACGTCGCACAGACCAGATTGGAGGCGGGATTTCAGCCGCTTCGCATTGCATTGAATTCGGAGGGGGCCGCAGAGTTTTCTGCGGCCTTTTCCGCATCCGATGCTGCGCGCATCCGCGCCTTGGTCAGCTGGGGCAGCGAGCCGATTGGCGAAGCCCTTCTGGCCCAGCTTCCGGCACTGGAAATGGTCGCCTGCACTTCGGCGGGATATGAGGCCTTTGATACCAAAGCTTTGGCAGCGCGCGGCATCAAGATGACCAATGCCTCTTGGGCTTTGGCCGATGAGGTGGCCGATCTGGCGATCCTGCTGATGCTGGCGGCCAAGCGCCGTCTGGTGCAGGCCGATGCCTATGTGCGATCAGGCGAATGGGCCAAGACCGGCGCCTATCCCCTGCAGCGCAGCGTCACCGGCAAGCGCCTTGGCATCGCGGGCATGGGCGCCATCGGTCAGGACATCGCCAAACGTGCCGAAGCGATGGGCATGGAGATCGCCTATTGGGGCCGCGCGCCCAAGGATGGCCTGCCCTATCGCTTTGAATCCGATCTGGAAGCTTTGGCCGCGCAAAGCGATGTGTTGATCGCCATGATGCCCGGTGGGGCTGCGACGCGCCATGTGGTATCGGAAGCCGTGCTGCGCGCCTTGGGCCCGCAGGGCTTGTTCCTGAACCTTGCGCGGGGATCGGTCGTCGATGAAGAGGCGCTGATCAGCTTGCTGCAATCGGGCGATCTGGGCATGGCGGCTTTGGATGTGTTCGAAAACGAACCTGCCATCGACCCGGGCTTTGCCAGCTTGGACAATGTGCTGCTTGCGCCGCATATCGGATCGGCCACCGTCGAAACCCGCGATGCGATGGCCCTGTCCGCGGTCGAAAATCTGGAGGCCTATTTCGCAGGACGCCCCCTGAAATCGGAAGTAAGGCTGTAAGCCTTACTTCTTCTTGAACCAGTTCTTCACCCGCGTCCAACGCCCGAGCGCACGGTCGCGTGCGGCATCGGCGCGGGCATCCAATGCCTCCCAGCTTTGGGACACATCGTCCAAAGCCGGATCAATCGTGCGTTCGCGGAATTGAAGCCAAACGCGGCGGATCATGAAGGCGATCACCAAGGTCACGATCAGCAGGATGATATTGACCCAAGGGATGATCGTCGCATCCGGCCCCTCCACCTGCTTCATGCCGACCGCATTGGGGAAGATGCTGAAGAACTTGTTGCGCCAGCCGTAATGCGTCACCGATACCCAAACCGGCGCCGCCTGCGTCGAGGTCAGTTCCTTCGCTTCGGTATTCAGGCCGGAACTGTCGAATTTGAAATAGGGCGGCCAGCCCCAGCCGGTGTCTTCATTGCGGTATTCGATGGTCTTGCCGTTCGGATAGACCGCGTTGATGAAATAGACATCGCGCGAGGTCGAATTGACCATGCCCACTTCCGATCCCGACCAGAAGATCGAATTCGAGCCGATATCGACCCGACGGTTTTCGGTGCCGACGATGCGGACGATGTCATGCTGCGGCAGGGTATAATGCAGGAAGGACAATACGATGGCCAATAGCGTCAGCCAAAAACCCCATTTCAGATATCGCATGCCGTCCTCACCAAAAATTCTGCACGACCACAATGACCACAAAGGTTATGGCGGGCACAACGTAAATCAAGCCAAGCAGGCGTTTCTGCAGGCCCTGTTCATAGGCCCGCATTCCATGGGCGATGAAATCGTCCCGCCGCCCCTCCCCCTTGCCCGCATCGAAGCGCTTTTCCAGCGCCTCGCGACGGGTGGAGCGCAGATAGACCGACATCACCAGATAGATGATGCTCAAACCGATAAAGCCGAACAAAGCCCAGCGAAGCAATGCGATCATGCGGCAACATCCTTACCAAAGCATGACGGATCAAGGCACCGTGCAGATATCGAAATCGAAACCGGAAACGCTTTTGAATTCAAGGAATTCCTCCAGCCCGAAGACACCGCCTTCGCGGGCCCGTCCCGATTGTTTGACGCCGCCGAACGGCGCGCCTGCGCCGCGTGATCGGCCGTTCATTTCGACCATGCCGGATTTCAACGCGCGCGCCAGCCGGTTGGCGCGGGGCTGATCCGCCGTCTGGACATAATTCGTCAGCCCGTAAGGCGTGTCATTGGCAATCGCCACGGCTTCGTCTTCGCTTGAAAAACACAGGATCGACAGCACGGGACCGAAGATTTCTTCCCGCGCGATGGTCATATCGGGCGTCACATCGGCAAAGACCGTGGGACGCACGTAATAGCCATGCTCCAGCCCTTCGGGACGGCCCAAGCCGCCTGCCACCAAACGCGCGCCTTCGTCGATGCCGGATTTGATATAGCGCTGGATCTGTTCCCATTGGCGCTTGTTCACGACGGGGCCAATATGGGGACCGGCTTGGGCCGCCATGCCGACGGGGATCGCGGCTGCGATCCGGCCTGCCTGATCCACCACGTCGTCATAAACCGAACTTTCCACCAAAAGCCGCGACGGGGCATTGCAGCTTTGACCGGTGTTTTCCATCATATGGGTGACAGAGCGTTCCAAAGCCCCATCGGGCGCATCGGCGAAGAACAGGTTCGCGCCTTTGCCGCCCAGCTCCAGCGTGACCCGCTTCAGGCTGTCCGCCGCCACCTTCGAAATCGCCCGACCCGCGCGGGTCGATCCGGTGAAGGAAATCATCTCGACATCGGGATGGCTGGACAGACGCGCGCCGGCCCCTTCGCCATCGCCATTGACCAGATTGAACACCCCCGCCGGAATGCCCGCATCATGGCAGAATTCGGCAAACAGCATCGCATCGAGCGGGCTTTCTTCCGACGGCTTCAGCACACAGGTACAGCCCGCCAGCATCGCGGGGATCGCCTTCAGCGCGATCTGGTTCATCGGCCAATTCCACGGTGTGATCAGGCCCACGACGCCAATCGGTTCGGCCACGATCGCAGCCCCCGGTGCATGATCCCCCAAGGGGCGAACCCATTCGATCTGATCGAAGGCGCGCAGGAAATTCTTCAGGTGATAAGGCAGGCAAGACGCCTGCTCATCGCGGGCAAAATCAATCGGCGCGCCCATTTCCAGACTGATCGCTTGGGCCAGTTCCTCCTTGCGGGCGTCATATTGCGCCAAAATCCCCGCGACCAATGCCTTGCGCCGTGCAGGGGGCGTCGCGGCCCAAGCCGGAAACGCCGCCTTCGCGGCAGCGACTGCCGCATCCACATCGGCCTTGCCGCCCAATGATATCACCGCACAGGGCTTGGCGGTTGAAGGATCGATCACCTGATGGTCATGTTCGACCTGCGGCGCGACCCAATGGCCGTTGATATAGAAATCACGTTTGATCAGCATGGGCTTGCTCCGACTAAATGGCCCTTGGCCGTGGCGCTTGGGATCATTGTAGCAACGGATCCCTTTGCGGCAAGACAAGCTCGCGTGGGTGGGGATACGACTATTTTCCCACTACCCCCGATAGAGGAATATTGTCCTACAAGGACCGAGCGTCACGATCAAATCGATCCTATCTGGTTGCGTTTACGCGTTTCATATGGAAACTTCTTCCCCGAAGCTTATCTTGAACAAGTATCGCAGACAGGAGCCGCGCCACATGTCCGTTCGCATCAATGACATCGCCCCCGATTTCACCGCCCCCTCGACCGCCGGAGAGATCAAGTTCCACGACTGGCTGGGGGATAGCTATGGCATCATCTTCAGCCACCCGCGCGATTTCACCCCCGTCTGCACCACCGAATTTGCCGCCGTCGCCCAACTGGCCGCGGAATGGAAAGCGCGCGGCACCAAGGTGATCGGCGTCTCCGTGGATGGTACAGAAGAACATGTGAAGTGGAAGCGCGACATCGAAGCCTTTGGCGGCACGCCTGCCGATTTCCCGATCATCGACGATACCTCGCTGACGGTCGCCAAGGCCTATGACATGCTGCCGGCGGAGTATTATCTGCCCAACGAAGGCCGCACGCCTGCCAATACCGCGACCGTGCGCACGGTCTATATCATCGGGCCGGACAAGAAGGTGCGCTTGACCATGACCTATCCGATGTCGGTGGGCCGCAATTTCGCGGAAATCCTGCGGGCTTTGGATGCGGTGCGCGCCACCGATGGCGTGCCGATCGCGACCCCCGCCAATTGGCAACCGGGTCAGGATGTGATCGTGGCGCTTAGCCTGAACAATGAACAGGCGGAAGAAAAATTCGGCGCGCTGGATATCAAGCTGCCCTATCTGCGCTTCGCCAAAGCCCCGCAAAACTAAGGCGCATCGCCGCTAATGCAAAGGCCCCCGCAGTCACTGCGGGGGCCTTTTGCTGTGGCGCTTAGGATCAAGCCGTGCCGCGTTCATACAAAACGACCGGCGCCATCATCGGCACCATATTGTAAAGCAGTTGGACATGTTCATTGGCCAAGCGCACGCAGCCATTTGAAACCGCCGAGCCGATCGTCCAGGGATCAGCGGTGCCATGGATGCGCAAGAAGGTGTCGCCGCGCTTTTCGTCGAACAGATACAAGGCCCGCGCGCCCAAGGGATTGCTGGGACCACCCGGCATTCCGTCTTTCCACTTGGCATATTGTTTGGGATTGCGTTCGATCATGTCCTTGGTGGGCGTCCAGCTGGGCCATTCCTTCTTGGCCCCGACCCAGAACACGCCGGATTCATACAAACTGCCTTTGCCGACCCCCACCACGAAGCGCAGCGCATAGCGGTCGGCCAGCGTCCAATACAGATAGAAGGTGTTCGGATCGACCAGCAGCTGACCGGGTGCGAAATTCTCGCTCAACCGGACTTCGACGGGCTGGTGTTCCTGCGGGATGACATAGGTCGCCGCATTGGGCTTTTTGGCCGTTGTGGCCGCCATCGCCCGACCGGTCAAAGCAGGCAGAGCCAAACCGGCAGCTGCGGTGGCAATAAAGGACCGACGTGATTTCAGCATCTCGGCATAACCTCAGAATAGTCTTTTCTCTAAACTAAGTAGGATTTTCGCGCAGCAAAGGGATGTGACGGCGTTTCACGCGGAAGTGTTGAAAAGCGATAGGAAAAGGCCCCACCAATTTGGCGGGGCCTTTCCTTAGATCAAAGCGGCAGCGATTAAGCTTCGGCTTCTTTCTGTTCGACGATTTCCGCGCCGGTTTCTTGGTCGACCATCTTCATGCCAAGGCGAACCTTGCCGCGATCGTCGAAGCCCAGCAGTTTGACCTTCACTTCTTGACCCTCTTTGAGGATCTCGTTCGGGTGGGTCAGACGCTTGTTGGCGATCTGGCTGACGTGCACCAGACCGTCACGCTTGCCGAAGAAGTTCACGAAGGCGCCGAAATCGACCAGCTTCACGACTTTACCGGTGTAGATCTTGCCTTCTTCCGGCTCTGCGACGATCGAATAGATCATGTCGTAGGCTTTTTTGATGGCTTCTGCGTCGTTCGATGCGATCTTGATGGTGCCGTCGTCGTTGATGTCGACTTTCGCGCCCGAGGTTTCCACGATCTCGCGGATGACCTTGCCGCCCGAACCGATCACTTCACGGATCTTGTCGGTCGGGATCTGCATGGTTTCGATCTTCGGCGCATATTCCGAGAACGAGTTGGCCGAGGTCAGCGACTTCGCCATTTCGTTCAGGATGTGCAGGCGGCCGTCTTTGGCCTGAGCCAAAGCTTGCTCCATGATTGCGGGCGTGATGCCTGCGATCTTGATGTCCATCTGCAGCGAGGTGATACCGTTTTCGGTACCCGCCACTTTGAAGTCCATGTCGCCGAGGTGATCTTCGTCGCCCAGAATGTCGGTCAGAACCGCATACTGGCCGTCTTCTTGCAAGATCAGACCCATTGCCACGCCAGCAACCGGCGCTTTCAGCGGAACGCCCGCATCCATCATCGACAGCGAACCGCCGCAGACCGAAGCCATCGAGGACGAGCCGTTCGATTCAGTGATCTCCGACACCACACGGATGGTATAGGGGAAATCGGTCGGCGCCGGCAGCACGGCTTGCAGCGCGCGCCATGCCAGTTTGCCGTGACCGATTTCACGACGACCGGGCGAACCCACGCGACCGACTTCACCCACCGAATAGGGCGGGAAGTTGTAGTGCAGCAGGAAGTTCGAACGGTAGTTGCCGTTCAGCTGGTCGATGATCTGTTCATCTTCGCCGGTGCCCAAGGTGGTGACAACCAGACCCTGCGTTTCGCCACGGGTGAACAGCGACGAGCCATGCGTACGCGGCAGAACGCCGGTTTCGCAAACGATCGGACGCACGGTGGTGGTGTTACGACCATCGATACGGGTGCCGGTGGTGACAACATCGCCACGCAGGATGTCCGATTCCAGCTTCTTGATGGCCGAACCCAGGTTCGCATCCGCCAGATCTTCTTCCGACAGCGATGCCTTGATGGCGGTCACTGCAGCCGAAATCGCCGCGGTGCGTTCTTGCTTGTCGCGGATCGCGAAAGCCGCGCGCATTTGCGCTTCGCCAGCCGCTTTGACTTTACCATAGATGCCCGAGATATCCGGCGGGGTGAAGTCGAAGGGTTCTTTGGCGCAGTCTTCCGCGAAGTCGATGATCAGGTCGATCACCGGCTGCATCGCGTCGTGACCGAACTTAACAGCGCCCAGCATTTCTTCTTCGGTCAGCTCGTAAGCTTCCGATTCCACCATCATCACGGCGTCTTTGGTGCCCGCGACGACCAGATCCAGACGTTGGTCCGGCTTGGTGCGCAGCTGCTGCATGTCGTCCATATCGGGGTTCAGCACATAGGCGCCGTCCACGAAACCAACGCGTGCCGCACCGATCGGGCCCATGAAAGGCACGCCCGAAATGGTCAGAGCAGCCGATGCCGCGATCATCGCAACGATATCGGGGTCATTCACCAAATCGCAGGACAGAACGGTCGCCATGACGAGGACTTCATGCTTGAAGCCTTCGACGAACAGCGGACGGCAGGGACGGTCGATCAGACGCGAAACCAGCGTTTCCTTTTCCGAAGGACGCGCTTCACGCTTGAAGAAACCACCCGGGATTTTACCTGCGGCGTAATATTTCTCTTGATAATGGACGGTCAGCGGGAAGAAGTCCTGACCCGGCTTGGGCGACTTGGCGAAAGTCACGTTTGCCATCACTTGGGTCTGGCCCAAGGTTGCAATAACCGAACCGTCAGCCTGACGCGCAACTTTGCCGGATTCCAGCGTCAGGGTCTCTTGGCCCCACTGGATCGACTTTTTCGTCACATTGAACATATTCATTTCCTCTTGGGAGCAATCATGAGCCCGTCCCATGGCTCCCGTTATATGGCGGCCCCATTGCCGCCCTGCCCCCAATCCTACGCATGTGGCCGGGGGCTGGCCTCACGTCACAGATTGTCTGCCCATACATGAAAATAAGGGTTTTGGGAAGAACCCTGTTCGGAAGCGGGCCGTCGGGTCGGAGCATGATTGCCGATGCGCAAATGGCCCGACCCGACGGCAGGACACAATCTTACACCTGCCAAAGGCTCGGGCCAGTTCTGGACCATATCCGGAAAATCGAATTGAATTTCCAAGAGTTTCATATGCTTCTAAGCCAAACCATTGACAGATTTCCTTGGGGAAAGGCATTGTCGCGCAAATTCACCTCGGAGTGTCCCATGACCCTGATCCGCAAGTCGGCCTTGTCCGTCGCTGCTGTGCTATTGACCAGCGCCACCGCCTTTGCCGCGGAACATGACGGCTTTTACAATGTCAGCTATCAAGACATCGGCTTTTCGCTGACCCAGATCGGCGGCTTTGGCGAGCTGAAGATCGATGTCGGCGGCTTTGGGAAAATGGGCTACGGCACCTGCCTGATCAACTTCAGCCGCGACGATGCGGGCGCGATCAAGGACATGGCGCCGATTGCGACCGTCAACTCGGCCACCTGCCCCGAGGCGGTCAAATTCTCGATCGCTCCGGCGGATAAGGGCATGTATAAATTGACCTTTACCGAGGGCGGTCCCTTGGCGGGTGAAAGCTTCGATCTGTTCCCCGTGCTGCAACCGATGCAGGAGCGCTTCAAAGTGACCGCCCCGAAGGGCTTCGACATCCTGGGTATGACCCCGGGCATGACTCGCGCCCAGCTGGAAGCTGCATTGACCGAAAAAGGCTTCACCAAGAACAATGACTGGAGTGAAACCCAAGAATACACCAACGGCCTAAAGCGGTCGCTGGATGTCTGGCAAAAGGGCAAGTCGGACTTCTCGGATTCCACGCCGGAAGATGCGGTAAACGTTACCTACACCACCGCCGCCGAAGGCGAAGAGGACGTGGCGCTGCTGATCGGGCGCAAATGGCACATCCCGAAATCGGCCAATCTGTCGATGACCAATCTGAAGAAATCGCTGGACGACAAGCACGGCGCCACCACTTCCGGTTTCGAAAAGCGCATCTATAACCGCGCTGGCGAGCTGCAACCCGATGCCTTCCAGCCGGCCTGCGCCGAAGATATGCACCTGCAATCGGTGAGCATCCGCTATCGCGCGATCGCAGAAAGCGGCAACACGGAACTTTCCGCCTCCTGCGGCGAGGTGGTGGAGATCATGACCATCCAATCCTATGATATCGCCGGTGCCGCAAGCCAGTTGAACCTGACCATCGCCAAGGGCGATCTGGCCTATGCCGACTTCTGGAAAAGCTGGGCACCGGCCGAACTCAAGGGGCTTGAGGAGCGCTATAACCTGCAAGCCAATATGACCGGCGCGACCTCGAACCTGTAAAACGAAAAACGCCCGCATCGATCGATGCGGGCGCTTCCCTAACCCTTTGCCGCCTTGCGACGACAAGAGCCGCGCGCGATTAGCGGCGCAGGCCCAGGCGTGCGATCAGCGCGGTGTAACGTGCTTCTTCTTTGCCTTTCAGGTAGTCCAGCAGCTTGCGGCGCTGAGCAACCATCATGAGCAGACCACGACGCGAGTGGTTGTCTTTTTTGTGGGTTTTGAAGTGCTCGGTCAGAGTAGCAATGCGCGACGACAGGATCGCGACTTGCACTTCCGGCGAACCGGTATCGCCCGGCTTGGTTGCGTATTCTTGCAGCAGGCGTGCTTTTTCTTCAACGGTGATCGACATCGAATGTCTCCATGATCTGAAGGGTTTAGGTACAAGCCGGGATGTCGTCCAGCTAGACCGGGACACCCTTGGATCACCCAAGGGATGCGCGCCTATACGCGAGAATCGCCCAAAAGGGAAGCCATTTCCCCAACTGCTCACCTTCATAGGACTTTAACAATGTCATGCGATAGTCGCCCCTGATAGGGAAACACATCCTAACCTTTCCCGCATGGTCTGGCGCTTGGAGCTTGCACAATGTTGTCTTTATTGGCGGTGATGGGGGCTTTTGGCGCGGCGTTGCTGTCGGATGCAGTGACGGCGCTGACGCCTGCGCAAGCCGCCGAACGCGACGAAGACGACGATGAGGCGACGCCGCGTGCCGCAGCGGACGACGCCCCCGAAAGCGATGACGACGATGCGCCCTCCCTGCTGGATTGGGCCGATGATGGCCCCCCTGATACGGCAGGTATGCCGCAATCATCGGACCTGCCGGTTGTGGCGGATCCCGCGCAACAGCTGCTTGGCGGTCGCGGCGATGACATCCTTGCCGGACAAGGCGGCGCGGACCGGATCGACGGCGGCGAGGGCAATGACCACCTTATGGGGCGCGGCGCGGATGACAGCCTTTATGGCGGCGCAGGCGAGGATATTCTGGACGGTGGCGCTGGCGACGACCTGCTGGCGGGCGGCGATGGCCAGGACAATCTGCAAGGCGGCTTTGGCGCGGATAGCCTGTCCGGTGACGCGGGCGATGACGCCCTTGCGGGCGGGGCGGGTGACGACCTTCTGAACGGCAACGACGGCGATGACAGCCTGCAAGGCGGCGAAGGCGACGACACCCTGCAAGGCGATGAGGGCGACGATTGGCTGGCGGGTGGCGCGGGCCATGACAGCCTGTCGGGCGGCACAGGCCAAGATACGTTGGATGGGGGTAATGGGGATGACAGGCTGGACGGATCGGATGATGCGGACGTGGATTATCTGAACGGCGGCGCAGGCGATGACCGGATCCAGCTTGGCGCGGGCGATATTGCCACCGGCGGCACCGGCCATGACAGCTTCATCATGATGGATTACGGCCAAGACGCGCCTTTGCCGGAAATCACCGATTATGATCTGACGGATGATGTGCTGGTGGTGCAATACGACCCGCAAACCCATCCGCAACCGCAACTTAGCCTTGCACCGATGCCCGCCAGCGATGACGTGATCTTGGAATTGGGCGGGGCGGCGATTGCCATGATCAGGGGCGGCGCGGGGCTGCAACTGGACCGTGTCCAACTGCATCCACGGCTTTGAGACGCAGCAAAAAGGGGCCCGCAGGCCCCTTCGTTTACAGGTTGAACACGCGCGACGGATGCAACTGCCCGCCCTGATAGCTGCCCACCGCCATCGGCTTGCCGTTATGGCTGACCCAAGCCGCATCGCCAAAGGACAAGGCGCAGGGCTTCACCTCGCCTGCATTGCCATTGCCCAAACGGACGGCGCCTGCTTCGGTGGCCTCCAATTGCGGCAAGGCATACAAAGCGATTTCAAGCGGTTGCAGGAATTGGTCGATTTCTTCGCTACGGGCGAATGCTTCGATCTGTTCCAGCGTCACGGCCTTTGCCGCTTCAAACGGGCCTGACCATTCGCGGCGCAGCCATGCCACATGCGCGTGGCCACCCAAAGCGCGCCCCAGATCGCGGGCGATCGACCGCACATAGCCGCCCTTGCCGCAAACCATCTTCAGATCGACGTGATCGGTATCGGGACGGCCGGTAACCTCTAACGATTCCACCCACAAAGGCCGCGCGGCCAGATCCATTTCCACGCCTTCGCGCGCCAGATCATAGGCGCGTTCGCCATCGACCTTTACAGCGGAGACCTGCGGCGGCACTTGTTCGATCTGACCACGGAAGGCGGGCAAAGCCGCTTCGATCTGCGCATCGGTGGGGCGCATGTCGGAGGTGGCAATCACCGCGCCCGATGCGTCATCCGAACTGGTCGCCGCCCCGAACACCACGCGAAAGGTATAGCATTTCAGCCCGTCGGTGACGAAAGGCACGGTTTTGGTTGCCTCGCCCAAGGCCACCGCCAAGACGCCGGTCGCATCAGGGTCCAAGGTGCCCGCATGGCCCGCCTTTTGGGCTTGGAACGCCCATTTCACCTTGTTGACCACCGTGGTCGAGCCGATGCCCGCCGGTTTGTCGATGATGACCCAACCCGATACGGGGCGGCCTTTTTTCGTCTTTGCCATGGCTCAGCCCTTGGGAATTACAAACCCGACCATCGGCCCCATCGCGAAGCCGATATCGTTGCGGCGCAGATCGGGCGCATACAGCCGCGAAATCTTGCCGTCGAAATAAAGCGCATTGGGCAGGCCCAAGGCATCGCGGAACAGCCGCGCGAACTGGTGGAAATTGACCGGCACGTTGGAAATCGCAAAGATCGCCCGCTGCCCGTCGGCGCTGACACCCACGCCGTTGCGGATATAGCGCGAATCGCTGTCGGGGATCAGACGCGGGTGCAAGGCCCCGTCGATCACCAGCATCGGCCCCGATTGGGTGGCATAGCGACAGGCGGGCGGCTTGGCGGCAAAGCGGCGGCTTTCGACCACGGCAAAGCTGTCACCGATGCAGAACACCCCGTTGGGCAGCAAGCCGAAATTGCCAGGACCCTCCGCCGTTACCACCGGTGCAAGTTCCGCATTGTCTTCGACATAAAGACCCACGGGCGCGCGGTCGGAATGATACATCCCCGCATTCATCGCGAAGGCCAATTGCTTGCCTTCACCCGCCAGCTTGCGGTTCACCGCGCTGAAAGATCCCAGAACGCTGCCCTGATCGGCATGGAACAGGCGCAGATCCTGACCCGCCTCCACCTCGCATAAGGTGAAGGGCGCGCCTTCAAAGGCGATGTCGCGGCACGGACCCGCCGCCACCGCCTGAGGCAGCAGCAGCGCCATTACCGCGACCAGCCACCGCATCTTAGACGTCCCGACCGTCTTCGCCGCCGTCTTCGTCATCACCTTCCGGCTTGTCCAGATCGCGCAGAACCGCCGGATCAGAGAACAGGCGACGCGTTTCGTCCAGACGGTCAAAGGTGACATCGGGGCGGAAGCGCAGTTCCGGCGCATGTTTCAGCGTCATGCCCCGCACCACACGGTGGCGCAGTTCATGCTTGTTGCGCGCCAAGGCGGCAATCGCTTCTTCGACCGGAACCGTCCCCATCAGCGGCATGACATAAGCCGTCGCCACTTTCAGATCGTTCGACAGCGACACTTCGCTTACCGTGATCGACATGCGGTTAAGATCGGGATCATGGATCTCGCCGCGGTTAAGGACATCAGACAGCGAGCGACGGATCAATTCGCCGACGCGCAGCTGTCGCTGTGAGGGGCCATCGCCCGAGGAGTTACGTTTGTTCGCCATAGCCCCGATGTAAGCTGTTTTGAGCGGAACGGCAACGGCGGGCTTTGCGGCCCTTGGGGAACAGGCTACATAGGCGCGAAATCACACCGATGAAGATGGGGGATCGCATGGCAGACTTGCCGGGTATCGTAATCACCGGGGCCTCGGGCCGTATGGGGCAGATGCTGGTGAAGACCGTTCTGGCCAGCGACAAGGCGCGTCTGGTCGCTTGTGTCGAACGCAGCGGTCATGCTTGGGTCGGCCGCGACATCGGCGAATGCATGGGCGGCACGGCTGTCGGCGTGCTGGTCACCGATGACGCGCTCGAGGCGTTTTCGCGCGCTCAGGGCGTGATCGACTTCACCGCCCCCGCGGCCACGGTGGAATTCGCGGCACTGGCCGCGCAGGCGCGTGCGGTGCATGTGATCGGCACCACCGGTCTGGAACCCGAACATCTGGCCAAGATCGAAGCGGCAGCGCGCCATGCGGTGATCGTGCGTGCAGGCAATATGTCCTTGGGCGTCAACCTGTTGGTCAAGCTGACCCAGAAGGTCGCAGCCGCATTGGATGAAGATTGGGATGTCGAGGTGATCGAAGCCCATCACCGCATGAAGGTCGATGCACCATCGGGCACCGCCTTGATGCTCGGCCAAGCGGCGGCGGATGGGCGTGGCGTGGCTTTGGATGATGCCATGGTATCGGGCCGTGACGGCATTACAGGGGCGCGTGAAAAAGGCAGCATCGGCTTTTCCGCCATCCGTGGCGGCGATATCGTGGGCGAACATGATGTGCTTTTCGCCGCAGATGGCGAACGCATCGTCTTGCGCCATATCGCCACTGATCGTGGCATCTTTGCACGGGGCGCCTTGCGGGCAGTGGTTTGGGGCCAGACCCAGAAACCCGGCCAATATGACATGATGGATGTCTTGGGCCTGTAAGCCCGATACGGCGGGGGCCCTGCGGCCCCTGCCCTTTAAATCAAGGCCAGTAAATCAAGGCCTGAAAATCAAAGCCTTGGGTCAGAAATCGACCGCGATGCCCTTCTTTTCCCAATCGCCATAGCGCACCGGTTCCGGCCCTTTGCGGCCCCCCAGTTCGGTCGGCAGCTCCACGCCTGCGGCAGCTTTGCGACGCTCTTCGGCTTCGGCCAAGGCGCGCTGAGCGGCAGGGCTTAGCACCTTTGCGGGCGCATTCGGAACGGGCGGGGTCACATCTTCGCTACGGTCGTCGGTCATGGGGCGCTTTCCTGTTCTGCCGCTTTGATATAGGCGATAGGATCACGCGGGGCAAAGGGGTAGACGATGGGCGCGCAAGTCAAAGCAAAGAGTGAACGGGTTATGTCGGCACGCGAAGGGGCCGTCTCTCTGCTGAACGCAGTGCTGGGCGATGGCGCGATGCTGTCGCAAATCGATCTGCCGGACGGGATGCCTGCCCAAGAGCGCGCGCGGGCCGAACGTCTGGCCAGCCTGACCCTGCGCAATATCGACCGCGCGGATCGCCTGCTGCAGCCGCATATGCGCAAAGCGCCGCCGCTGCCGGTGCTGAACATCCTGCGTCTGGCGGTGGTGGAATTGGCAACCGGTGGTGCCGCGCATGGCGTGGTCAACGAAGCGGTCGCCACCATGCGTCGCGGCAAGAAAACCCAGCATATGTCGGGACTTGTGAACGCGGTGCTGCGCGCCGTCGGCCAGCCGCCCGCCTTGGACGAACTGCCCGCGCCGATGATGCCGCGCTGGCTGCGTCAGCCCTTGGTGCATAGCTTCGGCCGTGACGCGGTCGCCGCAATCGAAGCCGTCCATGCCCAATCCGCCCCGATCGATCTGACGCCCCGCGGCCCCGACAGCCTGCTGCCCGAAGGCGAGCCGATGCCCAACGGCAGCCTGCGCTTGCACAATTCGGTGCAGATCAGCGCGCTTCCCGGCTATCTGGAAGGCGCATGGTGGGTGCAGGATGCCGCCGCATCGATGGCCGCCGATCTGCTGGGCGCCAAGGACGGCGAAGTGGTCTTGGATCTTTGCGCGGCGCCTGGTGGCAAGACCATGCAATTGGCTGCCAAAGGCGCGAAAGTGACCGCTTTGGACATTTCCGCAGGCCGCATGTCGCGCGTGCAGGAAAATCTGGGTCGCACCAATTTGGTGGCAGATCTGATGGTGAGCGATGCGCTGAAATGGGAACCGGAACAACGCTTTGATGCGATCTTGGTCGATGCGCCCTGCTCGGCCACCGGCACTTTGCGCCGTCACCCCGACCTGCCCTTCATCAAGGATGGTTCGGAAGTCGAAGGTCTGGTCGCCCTGCAGGCCGAGATTCTGGACCGCGCTTTGGGCTGGCTGAAACCGGGTGGGCGTTTGGTGTTCTGCACCTGCTCGCTCTTGCCAGCAGAAGGCGAAGACCAGTTGACCGCCGCCTTGGCGCGTCACCCCGATCTGAGTGTCGAACGCCCGACCATGGACTTCGTGGCCCCCGAATGGATCACCGCAGACGGCGGCTTGCGCCTGCGCCCTGATTACTGGGCCGACAAGGGCGGCATGGACGGCTTCTTCATGGTGAAATTCGTCAAGGCCTGAAACGGGTTACGGGTGGCCTAGCGCCGCCCGAACAGCTTTTCTATATCCTGCAGCTTCAGTTCGACATAGGTCGGACGGCCATGGTTGCACTGGCCGGAATGAGGCGTCGCCTCCATTTCGCGCAGCAAAGCATTCATCTCTTCGGCGCGCATCTGGCGGCCCGACCGGACCGATCCATGACAGGCCATCCGGCTGAGCACCGCGTCGATCTTGGCGCGGATCAGCGTCGAATGACCCGCATCCGACAATTCGTCCAACACATCGCGCAACAGCCCCGCCGCATTGACCTGTCCCAGAATCGCAGGCACTTCGCGCACCGCGATCGCATTGCCGCCGAAGGGTTCGATCACCAGACCGATTTCGGCCAAGGTGGGGGCGGCTTCCAGCAAAAGCCCTGCATCCGAGGGTGAAAGTTCAATGATTTCAGGGATCAACAAAGCCTGCGCCATGATCCCGCTTTCCGCCATCTGCCGTTTCAGCCGCTCATAGACCAGCCGCTCATGCGCCGCATGTTGGTCAACGATCACGACGCCGGTTTCGGTCTGGGCGATGATGTAATTTTCGTGCAACTGCGCCCGCGCCGCGCCCAAAGGCATAGCGGTCAGTGCCGCTGCCGCCGGTTCGACCCGTTCGACCCGCGCGGATGGCGCTTCCTCAAATCCCGACGCAAAAGCCGCCACCGACGGATGCGCGGGCGCGGGTTGGAAATCGGGCGCTTGGAAGGCATGCGACCGCGCGATCCCCGCCTGCGAGGGACGATCCATCTGATAGACCCGTGGCCCACCGAAGCTAAGCTGCTGGGAGACCACAGGTTCGGGGCGCATCGCCGCCAAGGTTTCCGTCCCCACCGTGGTCGATGCGCGATGGCCCGCGCCGGACAAAGCATGGCGCAGGCCGGTGATAATCAGGCTGCGCGCCGCTTCGGGTTCACGGAAACGCACTTCGGATTTGGCGGGGTGGACGTTGACATCGACCCGTTCGGGATCGCAGATCATGTTCAGCACCGCCGCCGGATGGCGATCACGCGACAGGAAGTCGAAATAGGCGACCCGCAACGCGCCCAAGAGCATCCGGTCCAGCACCGGACGGCCATTGACGAAAACGAACTGCTGCGCCGATGATCCGCGTGAATAGGTCGGCAGCGCCGCATAGCCGGTCAGATGCAGGCCTTCACGCTCGACATCGATTTTCAACGCGTTCTGGGTGAAATCCACCCCAAGGATGGATGTCAGCCGCCCATGCAGCGCATCGAAGAAATCCCCCGTCTGCGGATCGGCGCGGAAGATCACGCGGGAGTCTTTGCCCGAGACTTCGGTCAGGGTGAAACCCACATGCGGCTCGGCCATCGCAAGCCTACGGATCACATCGGCAATCGCTTGTGATTCGGCGCGGTCGGTGCGCAGGAATTTCAACCGCGCCGGTGTGGCGAAGAACAGATCGCGCAACTCGATCACCGTGCCGCGCGTCAGCCCCGCTGGCCGCAGATCGCCGATCCGCCCGCCGATCACCGATATCTGCGCCGCATCATAGCCCTTGGCCCGTGAGGTCAGCGTCAGCCGCCCCACCGCGCCCAAGGACGCCAAAGCCTCGCCCCGAAAACCGAAGCTGTGGATGTTCAGCAGGTCCGATCCGTCGATCTTGGATGTGGCATGGCGGGCAATCGCCAAGGGCAGATCGTCGGGCGTCATGCCGCAGCCGTCATCGGTGACGCGGATCAGCGTCTTGCCGCCATCGGCGAAATCCACCGCGATACGGGTCGCCCCTGCATCCAAGGCGTTTTCGACCAGTTCCTTGACCGCCGATGCGGGGCGTTCGACCACCTCACCCGCGGCGATACGGTTAATGGCCGCCTCGTCGAGCGGGCGGATCACGGGGCGTTCGGGGGCAAGGCGAGGCGTGATATGGGTCATGGGACAAGACTAGCAGGAAGCCAATCCAAGCTCTAGCCAAAGCAAAGCCCGCACGAGGCGGGCTTTGGTGGGGCTTAATCGGTCGACGTCAGGCCATCGGGTTGGCCCACCACGACGAACCGCAGATCATCGGGGTGATACAGGGTCTTGGCGACCCGCTTCACATCATCAAGGCTGACCGCTTCGATCTTTTCATTGCGGGTCTTGGGGTAATCCTTATCCAGCCCGATCATCTGCATCCCCACAAGGATCGAGGCGATGGTGCCATTGCCGTCAAAGCGCAGGGGATAGCTGCCGGTCAGGAAGGTCTTGGTCGCGGCCAGCTCTTCGGGCGTGATGCCGTTTTCGGCAATCTGCTGCCATTGTTCCTTGACGACGGTAATCGCCTCGGCGGTGGTGGCATTGGCCGAAGAGAATTGGCCCATCACCAGTTCGGCATGGTCATAGCCGACCAGATAGCTGGAAATGCCATAGGTCAGCCCGCGCTTGTCACGCACCTGATCCATCAGCCGCGCCGAAAAACGCCCGCCGCCCAGAACTTCGTTCAAGATGGTGGCCGCGAAGAAATCGGGATCGTCCCGCTTGATGCCCTGATGGCCGAACACCACCGTGCTTTGCGGGCCGGGGAAGTCGACGACGGTGGTGCCGCCTGTCAGGGTCATCGTGGCGCGATCCGGCAGCGGCGCGCCCTTTTCCGGCAGCCCCGCCAACAGTTTGTCGATCAAGATGCCCAGTTCTTCGGGCGAGATATCCCCTGCCGCAGCCACATAAAGCCTGTCCTTGGCCAAAGCCGCCTTATGCGCCGCAAGGATGTCGTCACGGTTCAGGCCCGCCACCGTCTCTGCCGTGCCATCGCCCGAGGTCGCATAGGGGTGATCGCCATAGGCCATGGCGGCAAAGCGTTTGGAGGCAATCGCGCCGGGGGATTTTTCGCTGGCGCGGATATTGGACAGCACTTGGCCGCGCACGCGTTCGATCGCCTCGGCGCTGAAAGAGGGTTCGACCAAAGCGCGGTGCAACAGATCAACCGCTTCGTCACGGTTTTCGGTCAGAAAGCGCGCCGATACCGCCACGCTATCCTCATCCGCGCCAAAGCCGTAGCGCGCCGCCAGACTGTCGCGCGCGCGGGCGAAAGCGGGGCTGTCCAGATCACCGGTGCCTTCTTCGATCAACGCGGTCATCAGGTTCACCGCGCCGCGCTTTTCGGCATCGTCCAACGAGGTGCCGCCCCTGAACCGCAATTCCAGCGCGGTGAAGGGAATGTTGTGATCTTCGACCAGCCACGCCTTGATGCCGGAGGGCGATGTCACCTCGGCGATTTCGATTTCGGCATGGGCGGGCAAGGCCAGCAGCGGCGCGATCAGGGCAAACACCAAAGCGGCGAGTTTCATCGGGCGCATCACTGGGCTCCTTCTTGGGCGGCAGGTTGGGCTTCGGGCATGATCCATCCGGTCACCGCTTGTTTGCGATCCAGAACTTCGCGCGCGGCGGCAACCACTTCGTCGGCGGAAATGTCTTGCAAAAGCGCGGGCCAGTCCTTCACATCCTGCAGCGTCAGCCCCACGGCCAAGGCCTCGCCATAGCGTCGTGCCAAGCCGTCGACATTGTCTCGCGCATAAATCTGAGCCGCACGGACCTGCGTCTTGATACGGGCGAAATCTTCGGCATCCGGCCCCTGTTCAAGGAAATCGGCCAGAACCTTGTCCATCGCCGCTTCGGCATCGGTCAGGCTGACATCGGGCGCGGGGGCCAACACCAGATTGAAGGTGCCTTTGTCGACCGCAGTGCCATCGTAATAGGCGCTGGCATAGATCGCGACCGGATCGGGGCCGAACTGCAAAGCTTCGGCCAGCAGCGATGTCTGGCCGGACCCGCCCAGCAGTTCCGCCAATATGGTCAAAGCCGCCGCCTTGCGCTGGTCACCGGAATCGCGTTCCGGCGCCAGATAGCTGCGGCTGACATAGGGTTCGGATACCCGCGAATCCGTCATGCTCATGCGGCGTTCGGACAATTGCGGCGGCTCCTGCGGGCGCAGGCGGGGCACGATGGCCTCCGAGGGCTTGAGCGGGCCGTAATGCGTTTCCGCCATCTGGCGCACCGCATCGGGGGTCACATCGCCCGCCACCACCATGATCGCGTTATTGGGCGCATAGAAGCGGCCGTAATGGTCCAAGGCGTCTTGCAGGCTTAACTTCTCAAGCTCGTGTTTCCAGCCAATGATCGGGATGCCATAGGGATGGTTCAGATATTGCGCCGCGCGCATCTGTTCGCCCATCAAGGCATCGGGGCTGGAATCGGTGCGCTGCCTGCGTTCTTCGATCACCACATTGCGTTCGGTGACGATGACATCTTCGGTCAATCGCAAATCGCGCATCCGGTCGGCTTCCAGCTTCATCATCAGATCCAGCCGATCGGACGCGACACGCTGGAAATAGGCGGTGTAATCATAGGAGGTGAAGGCATTGTCGCTGCCGCCCTGCGCTTCGACGATCGACGAAAATTCACCCGGCCCCACATCATCGGTGCCCTTGAACATCAGATGTTCCAGAAAATGCGCAATGCCGGAATGGCCCGGCGTTTCATCGGCCGACCCCGTGCGATACCACACCATATGGGTCACCACCGGCGCGCGATGATCTTCGATCACCACCACCTCCAGCCCGTTGGGCAAGGTGAAATGGGTCACATCATCGCCCGCATCCGCTTGGTTATGGCCGATTTGCGCAGGCGCGTCTTGCGCCATGACCGGAGCCAATAGTCCCAAGACCGAAAGGCCCGATACCAAAACCGTCGTTCGCAGCAAATGACGCAACATCGCTTCCCTTTCCTCAGCCAGACGACCCGCCATGGAGCCACCTCTTGGCGCGGAAAGCTAGCAAGGCAGGCGGCGGGCGCAAGGGGCCAGCCGCCAAGGCCACGCTAACGTGACAGGATGAAAGCAAAACGCCGACCCAGAAGATCGGCGTTTTCAATTCGTTAGCGCGGAAGATGTTACCGCTTCTTCTCGACCGGCGGCGGCGCAGACGGTGTCTTGGCCCCCGCGCTACGCCAGCGCCAGATTTCCTTGCTCTGATCGAGCGATTGATCGTTATAGGCGCGGTGATAGGTGTTGTTGCCGAACAAGCGGTCCAAGAAGCGGCCCTTGTTCTTCTTGCGATGTTCCAGATCTTCGACCGCCAAGGCCGAACGAACATTTTGCGTCACGCCATTGCGCGAAACTGCCGAAACAAGCGCCGCATCCCCTGCCACGCCCGCGCGCGGATTACCGCCAAGCGCGATGATCGCATCGGCTTCCGGATCCTGATCGGTCAGATTGCGCCCACCTGGGGTAGGTTCGGGCAATGCGCGCAGGTCCTTGGGCATTTCCAAGGACTTGGGCGGCACAATCGAAAACTCGTCCGGTCCCGAAGACGTCGAGCGGACATTCATCAGCCGCAGCTCGTCATCACCGGTGCCGCAGCCTGCCACGATACCCGCGACGCTTAACGCGAGGATCAGCCGTCCTGCCCGCATACCCGCCTCCAATTCACCTTGTCGATCCCTCTTAACCCAACAAAATCGCTGCGTCACGATGTCTTTCCATCCTTGGCTTTCGGCTTGGCTTTGGATTGGGCTTTAGACGTGTCACCGCCGGTGAAAAGCACCAGCCCCAAGGCGCCGGCAAAGATCGCGATATCGGCCACGTTGAAGGCATAGGGATTTTCGATACCGCAGCAGGACATGTTCAGGAAATCGGCCACGGCCCCATAGACCACGCGGTCGATCACATTGCCAAGCGCGCCGCCGATCAACAGACCCGCCGCCGCTTGCGCCAGACGACCGGGGTTGGTGCGGCTGACCCAACGCCAGACCCATAGCGTGATCACCAAAGACACCACGATCAACACCCAGCGGGTGATCTGCGACTGGCCCGACATCAGGCCGAAGTTGATCCCTTGGTTCCACGCCATGCGGAAGTTCAGATAAGGCGGCCAGACATCGATCACGCCATGATCGATCAGGTTCATCCCCTGCACCACCGCCAGCTTGCTCAGCTGATCCACACCGAAAGTCGCGCCCGCGACGATCCAAGCCAGTTTCATGGCGCCGTGCCCCACCAGAATTACATTGAGGCCAAGGTGTATGGGCATCCGCGCGGTTTGGAAAGACTTCCGCTTGGCCAAATGAAAAGGGTCGGCACCCAAGCGATGCCGACCCTTCCCGATTTTTCGCGGATTTTCGCCGCCGGATGCCCCGCTTAGTGGCGGAAGTGGCGCATACCGGTGAAGACCATCGCCAAACCGGCTTCGTCCGCGGCGGCGATCACCTTGTCGTCATTCATGCTGCCACCGGGTTGGATGACTGCGGTTGCCCCCGCCTCGGCCGCGGTCAGCAGCCCGTCGGGGAACGGGAAGAAGGCATCCGATGCCACGACCGACCCCTTGGTCAGCGGCTGATCCAGACCCAGCACATCGGCCATGTCTTGCGATTTGCGCGCAGCGATACGGGTCGAATCCACACGGCTCATCTGGCCTGCACCCACGCCGACGGTCGCGCTGTCCTTCACATAGACAATCGCGTTCGACTTGACGTGCTTGGCGACTTTCCAAGCGAACAGCAGATCGGCCATTTCGGCCTCAGTCGGCGCGCGCTTGGTGACAACCCGCAGATCCTCCAGCGAAATCGCACCATTGTCGCGATCTTGCACCAGCAAACCGCCCGAGACCTGCTTGAACGACAAGCCGCCCGCACGCGGGTCCGGCAGACCGCCGGTGGTCAGCAGACGCAGGTTCTTTTTCGCCGCGAAGATGGCCTTCGCCTCTTCGGTCGCCGAAGGCGCGATCACGACTTCGGTAAAGATCTTGCAGATCTCTTCCGCGGTTTGCGCATCCAGCTCTTGGTTCAGCGCAATGATGCCGCCGAAAGCCGAGGTCTGGTCGCATTGGAACGCGCGTACATAGGCTTCTTTCAGCGATGCGCCACGGCCCACACCGCAAGGGTTGGCATGTTTGATGATCGCACAAGCCGGACCGTCTTTCGGGTCGAACTCGGCCACCAATTCAAAGGCCGCATCGGTGTCGTTGATGTTGTTGTAGGACAATTCCTTGCCCTGCCACTGCTTGGCAGTCGCAACACCCGCACGGTCCGACCCGTCCAGATAGAAGGCCGCTTTCTGATGCGGGTTTTCACCGTAACGCAGGGTCTGTGCCAGCTTGCCGGCAAAGGACCGGTTGCGCGGCGCATTTTCTTCCAGCTCTTTGGCCATCCAGGTCGAGACGGCGGTGTCATAGGCCGCCGTACGCGCATAGGCCGACAAAGCCAGCTTCTGGCGGAAGGCCAGCTCGGTCTGACCGCCATTGGCTTTCAGCTGGGCCAAGAGCGGCGCGTAATCCGCCGCATCGGTGATCACCGACACGAAAGCATGGTTCTTCGCGGCCGCACGGATCATCGCCGGACCGCCGATATCGATATTCTCGATGCAATCGTCGTAATCGGCACCCTTGGCGACGGTCGCCTCAAACGGGTAGAGATTGACGATCAGCAGGTCGATCGCCTGGATCCCATGGGTTTCCATCGCGCCGATATGTTCGGCATTGTCGCGCAGCGCCAACAGGCCGCCATGCACTTTCGGATGCAGGGTCTTTACACGACCATCCATCATTTCAGGGAAGCCGGTCACTTCCGAGACGTCCTTCACGGGAAGGCCCGCATCGCGCAGCATGGCTGCGGTGCCGCCGGTCGACAGCAGCTCGACGCCAAAGCCATGCAGCTCTTGGGCAAGCTCTAGCAGGCCGGTTTTGTCAGAGACGGAAATCAGCGCGCGGCCGACGGGGACGAGGTTGGTCATTGTGCTTAACCCTTAGTCAGAGGGAGACCGAGATACCCTCTCGATCCAGATCACGAATGGCCAGCGGAGTATCCTGCGCCTTCGCCAAGGTCCAGCCAATACGGGTCTCCAAGCTGCTTGCATGGCCAGAAAGAACCATTTGTTTACAGGCCCGCGGCTCGAAACGACCCTTTTCCAGATAGACAGACGGCTCTAGCGTCAATTCGCACTGCCCGTCATGGCGGAAAACCCAGATCTCGCCGGACTTCAGCGCCATGGATATGGCATTGCCGCCCATGTCCAAAGTGGCATCGACATCGGGATGCAGATGGAAGCGGATGAAGAAATGCGCGCCCCCCTTCACCTCTACCAGCTTTTCGAACCGCGCCCGCCCGCGCGGGTTCAAGGCAACCAAAGTGTCCGATCCGGCGATATGGCGCCCATCCACCGTCATCGCCAGATCGCGCGCATGGGTCAGCCCATGGGTACCCGCCCATCCGTCATGCGCCGCATGTAGCGCCGCCCCCGTCTCGGTTTCCATCTGACGTTGGCTCAGGATGCTGGCACGTTCTTCCAGCACACGACTGCCCTTCTTGCCAAAGCGCGACGACGACACACCTTCCAGACATAAGGTCGAATGCGACGGCGTCGCCCTCCCCGCTTGCTGCCAAGACGGCCCGAACGGCGCGCCCGATCCGCAATTGACGATCAACGGCCTGCGCCCCGAGGTCAGCTCCATCGCCAAAGTGGACGCATGGCCCCGCACGCCCGCAGGCGGCGATGCCACATCCACGATCAGCGAGCTGCGCCCCGCAAACAGCCGCACATAGCCCATCAAGGGACCATGGGCATGACCGCTGACAGGGCCGGGCTTGACGCCGGCATGGAACAAGGCCTGATCCAGCCGCCCCTCGGCCCCCGCGCCCCCGTCATGGAACCGCGCCAGACTGCCATCGGCATGACGCAACAAGCGCAACACCGGAGCGATCCGGTTGATACCCGCCTGAATTTCTGGCGGCAAAGCCCGATCGCCACTGGCCAGAGTTTCCTCCAGCCAGACCAGCAGCGTGCAAATTTCCAATAATTCCTCGGGATTGCGGCTGGCAATCGCGCCTCCCGCATCAACCTCGCGCAGCACTTCATCCGACAAAGCTGTCAATGCGGGCGCCGCAAGCACTTCCAGCCCGCGCAGGATCAAGCCCGCCGCAACCAGCCCCGACAAAGCCTCAAGCCGCGCAAGCCCGCTGCCCGCCTGCGGCCAGACCTTGGCCAGATAATGCGCCTGCAGGCTCAAGCTGGCAAAAAACGCCTGCCGCTCCTCAAAGGTAAAGCCGGGCTGCAAGAAGACCGCGTGATGCAACAGCCGCAACAGCCGCCGCCCGATCACCGCGGGCTCGAAAGCCACACGGCTTTGGCCCTGTCCGAAAGCGGCATCCCAATCACGCCACCACGCCTGCACCAGTTCGCGCGCCTTCACATCCCCCACGGCCGCCAGATCTTCCAACCACAAGAAGCCATGCACCTCGCGCGCGAAATCCTCAGAGGGCGGCGCGATCTGGAACAAGCCGTGATCAGGGGCTTCCACCAATTGACCCGCAAACAGATATTGTCCCGCCATCAACTGGCGCGCGCGATCGAAATGCCCGATCGACAGCGGCTCGGGCGATTGCGCGAAGCCCGCAGCTTTCGGCATCCGCCGCGCCTGCCACAGCATCACCCTCTGACGCAGACCTATCGCCTTGCCCCAGATCGCCTTGCTCCAGCCGGTCTTGCCGTCGTCCGTCACTGCCATGGATTCCTGCCGCTTTCTCATTGGTCACCGCAACCGAATTCCCCGCCGCGGCAACCCGGCTAGTTTAGCCGCAAACGCTAGGGACTGTCATCCAGCTAAACCACAAGTTCCAAGGATCATCCCAAAGATAACGCCAAGGAAAGAGCGCCTCCTGCCCCATTGCACCTTTCCAAAATACTCACTCTTTTCAACGACAACCCCGAAGACGACGCCAGCCATCAAAGCCGGTGCGGCATCACTCACCCCGCCCCTGTCACCCGCATTGCATCCCGCCGCGCCCGACCGCTTCGGCGACCTGTTCCTGCGCCAGATAGCCCCGCCGCATCGCCTGCCTGCGCCGCTTTTCGGCCGCCAGACAGGCCTCGCGCAGATTGGAAAACCATTCCAAGGCCGGTCCGCCGCGCAAAGGCGCGCCCGCCCGCCCCCAATCGCGGCTCACCGAATATTCTCCGAACAGATTATATTCGATCGCCACGCGGTAATAGCGGGGCGCCGATTTCGATCTGTCCACCAGCAGAAAGTTCAGCACGGGCACACCTCCGGCCACAGGGTGCCACCTGACAGCCCCCAGTTTTCCTGACATCAGTGCTAGCACATTATCCCCATTCCCAAAGCGAAAGCTGGGCGCCGCATAGCAGCTGCGGCGCCGTCCTATTCCCGCCGCAAAGACCCCCCATAATCGTGGCATTCACCCTGATCGACGCAGATCCCGCCCCAGCCAAAGGACGACCATGCGCCATCTATTGCCGCTTCTGTTCAGCCTGCTGCTCTTGTTGCCCAGCCTCACGCTTGCGCAAGACCGCATGGCGCGCAGCGCATCGCCGCCACCGATCACCAATCCCAATCTGGCGATCGGCCTGACCGGCATCGAAGACTGGAGCCCGCAGCTCCCCTTCCTTGACCTGATGAAAAGCGCGCGGCGCTGGACCGGCCATCTGCCCAACCAATTCGGCGGCTGGGGCGAGGCGGAACTGCAAGCCGCGGGCGCGCTGGACGCACAAGGCTGGCTGCGCTTCCTGCCGCCCGAACTTGAAAGCGTCTCGGCGCTGGTGCTGACCGATCTCCCCCCCGAGGCGATAGGAGAGGCGGGTCGTTATGTGTTGCGCTATGAAGGCAAAGGCAAAATTGGATTCTTCGGCCGGGCCAGCAATCCCTATTACAGCGCGGGCGAGGCCCGTTTCACCTACCGCCCCGGCCCCGGCATTGTCGACATCAAGATCCTTGAAACCGACCCGCAAGACCCGATCCGCAACATGACGCTGGTCCGTGAGGATCGCCTTGCCTTGTTCGATGCGGGGCAGATCTTCAATCCCGACCTGCTTGCGGTGCTGAAGGGGGCCAAGCTCATCCGTTTCATGGATTGGATGCACACCAATAACAGCCAGATCGCCCATCTGGATCAGCGCCCCCAGCCCAGCGATTACAGCTACACCCGTCGCGGTGTGCCCCTTGAGGTGATGGTGGCGCTGGCCAATGAACTTGGCAGCGATCCGTGGTTCACCCTGCCCCATCTTGCCGATGATGACTTTATCCGCTTCTACGCCGACTACGTCCATCGCCAGCTTGACCCCAAGCTGAAAACCTATGTCGAATTTTCCAACGAAGTCTGGAACTGGCAATTCCAGCAAGCCGCTTGGGCAAACGCGCAATCGCTGGCGCGCTGGGGCGTCGAACATCGCTGGCTGGAATATTACGCCCTGCGCGCCAGCCAGATGGCCGATATCTGGACCCAAGTCTACGGCCCCGATGCCGATGCGCGTCTGGTGCGGGTAATCTCAAGCCAGACCGGCTGGGAGGGATTGGAAGAGATGGTGATGGATGGCGAAAACATCCGCGCCGAAGGCCTGCCGCCGCCCGCCACCCATTTCGACGCCTATGCCGTCACCGGATATTTCGGCGGGCCACTGGGCGATGAAGCCATGCTGCCGATGCTGAAATCCTGGATCGCGGATTCGACCCAAGCCGCCGAAAAAGCAGCCAAGGACCAAGGTTTAAGCGGCCCCGCAGCACGGCTTTACATCGCACAGCACCGCTTCGACACAGCGATCCCGCTGGCTTTCGAAGAGGTGATGGATGCGCGTCACAGCGGCAAATCCGATACATCGACCAAAAGGCTGATCGAACATGTCCTGCCCTATCATGCCAATGTCGCCAAACGCTGGGGCTTGTCGCTTATCATGTATGAAGGCGGCACCCATATCGTGGCCTTGGGCAAAGGCGTGGATGATCCCGAGATCACCGATTTCTTCACCACTTTCAACTACAGCGATGAAATCGCACAGCTTTACAAAATGCTCATGCAGGGTTGGGCAAAGCTGACGCCTGAACCCTTCATGATTTTCGTCGATGTGGCCGGCGCCGGAAAATGGGGATCATGGGGCGCGCTGCGCCACCTCGGCGACAACAATCCGCGATGGCGGATGCTGGCTGGCGGCTGCGAAGGCTGTTGAAGCCCCCGCTCCGTCCTAGAAACCGACGCCTTACAGATCGAAAGTCGCGAAGACCGGAACGTGGTCCGAGGGTTGTTCCCAGCCACGCGTCGGGCGCAGGATACGGCTGGAATGCGCGGCATTGGCAATATCGGGCGTCGACCAGACGTGATCCAGACGACGGCCCTTATCTGCCGCGTCCCAATCGGGCGAGCGATAGGACCACCAGCTATACAGATTGCCGGTGGGAATATCCTTGCGCGTGATATCGACCCAATTGCCCGCATCTTGGGCCTGCGCCAGATGTTCGATCTCGATCGGGGTATGGCTGACGATGCGCGTAAGCTGCTTGTGGTTCCACACGTCGTCTTCACGCGGGGCGATGTTCAGATCGCCGACAAGGATCGACTTTTCCGGACGATCGGCGAAGAAGGCATCGCGCATATCGGTCAGGAAATCCAGCTTCTGGCCGAATTTCACATTCTGCTCGCGGTCGGGCACATCGCCACCGGCGGGCACATAGCAGTTATGGATCACAACGCCGTTTTCCATCCGTGCCATCACATGTCTGGCATGACCCAGTTTGGCGTAATCGCGGTCGCCCACATCTTCCAGCGGCGTCTTCGACAGGATCGCCACGCCGTTATAACCCTTCTGCCCCCGTGCAACCATGTGGGTGTAGCCGAGCGCGCGGAAGCCTTCCAACGGGATCTTGTCGACGGGGCTTTTGCATTCCTGCAAGCACAGCACATCGGGGGATTCCTCGCCCAACAGGCGCACCACTTGTGCTTCGCGCAGACGCACGGAGTTGATATTCCAAGTGGCAAGGGTGAAGGACATAGGTTTTCTCCGCTGAACGATCGGCAGAGATTAGGGGGCGCAGGCCGAAGGCTCAACCCCGTGCCAAAGCCCTATCCACCAATTTCAGGATAAAAAGGGCCGGGCAGAAGCCCGGCCAAGTCCAACAGGGAGGTGCCGTGCCAAAACCCTGACACGGCAAAGGGAACATGTATCTTTCGACACATAGGACCCGATATAGGGTGGCAGATCGCGCTCACAATGGGGCGATATGCCACAATCGGATCACAGGTCAGGCAACCAGCCGATATCCGCCGCTTTCGGTGACCAGCAGACGCGCATTCGAGGGATCGGGCTCGATCTTCTGACGCAGGCGGTAGATATGGGTTTCCAACGTATGGGTGGTTACACCCGCATTATAGCCCCAGACTTCATGCAGCAGCACCTCGCGCGCCACCACGCCCGATTGCGCGCGATACAGGAACTTCAGGATATTGGTTTCCTTCTCGGTGAGACGGATTTTCTTATCCTTGTCGTCAACCAGCACCTTCTGCGCGGGTTTGAACGTATAGGGGCCAAGCTGGAAAACGGCGTCTTCCGATTGTTCATGCTGGCGCAGTTGCGCCCGGATGCGGGCCAGAAGAACGGGGAATTTGAAGGGCTTGGTCACATAGTCATTCGCGCCCGAATCCAGACCCAGAATGGTATCCGCATCGCTGTCATGTCCCGTCAGCATCATGACGGGGCATTTGACGCCCGCCTTGCGCATCCGACGGCACAGCTCGCGCCCGTCGGTGTCGGGCAGTCCCACATCCAGAATGATCAGGTCATAGGCGCCTGCCTTGGCCTTTTCGATCCCGTCGGCACCGGTTGCCGCTTCAAAGACATCGAAGTCTTCGGTCAACACCAATTGTTCGGACAAAGCCTCACGCAGATCGTCGTCGTCATCGACAAGAAGGATTTTGCGCAGTTGTGCCATAGCCATTTCCTTTCACGCTTTCGTCAGAGATGCGCCCCGCTCACGGCTTGTGCAAGAAATGCTGCGAATATCTCACGCGCTCGTGTCGTGAAGCGCGGTAATGTTTCAATTTCTTTGCAAACGCGCTAGCAGAGGGGGGACGAAGGAAGGCATGCCATGACCCCGATGACCCCCAATCCTATTGCGCCCACCCTGATCGAGCGGATCAACCGCGCGCGGGGGGATTTGCGCATGGGGGTGCCGGTTGTGGTCGCAGGCGAAGGACGGGCCGCTTTGGTGGTCGGGGTCGAAGCGTTAAGCGCCGAACGGCTGGCCGCGCTGAAAACCCATGGCACGCCGGAACTGGCCCTGACCGCGCGCCGCGCCGAAACGCTGAAGGCACCGCTTTATCACGACGATGTGGCGCGGCTTGCCCTGCCCGAGGGCGCGGATATCGACTGGCTTCGCGCGCTGGCCGATCCGGCGGATGATCTGAACCGGCCAATGAAGGGCCCTTTGAAGCCGTTGCGCGAGGGGTCCGTGGCGCTGCATCTTGCAGGGATCGCTTTGGCGAAGTCAGCGCAGCTGCTGCCTGCGGTGGTTGTGGTCCCCGTCGTCGACGGCCTAACCCTTGCCGCACGCGAAGCGCTGACCTTCCTGCCCTTGGCCGATCTGGCAAGCGTGATGGCGGAAATGTCGCCGCAGCATGAGGTGGTGTCGGCGCGGCTGCCGATGCGCGCCGCGCAAGCCGGACGGCTACATATCTTCCGTCCCGAAGATGGCGATACCGAGCATTACGCGGTTGAAATCGGCAATCCCGATCGGGGGCAGCCGGTGTTGGCGCGGCTCCATTCGGCCTGCTTTACGGGCGATGTGCTGGGCAGCTTGAAATGCGATTGCGGCCCGCAGTTGAATGCCGCGCTGGCCCATATGGGCGAAGCGGGCGCGGGCGTGCT
>DALYSR010000004.1:18118-74505 GCA_031991825.1 Paracoccaceae bacterium | reverse complement strand
CCGATTGGTTCGGGATGATCACGCCCTTCCACTTCGGGATGCCGATGTTCGATCCGGTGATGATCGTGACCATGACCTTGGTGATGATCGTGACCATGATCGAATCGACCGGCATGTTCTTGGCGCTCAGCGATATGACCGGCAAGAAGATCAATCAGGACGAGCTGTCAGCGGGCCTGCGCACCGATGGTCTGGGCACGCTGATCGGCGGCGTCTTCAACACCTTCCCCTATACATCCTTCAGCCAGAACGTCGGTCTGGTCGGTGTGACCGGCATCAAAAGCCGCTTCGTCTGCATCGCAGGCGGTGTGATCTTGGTGGTGCTGGGCCTGATGCCGAAGATGGGCGCCTTGGTGGAATCGGTGCCGACCATGGTCTTGGGCGGCGCGGGGCTGGTGATGTTCGGCATGGTCGCCGCAACCGGTATTCGCATCCTGTCGACGGTGGATTTTGCCAAGAACCGCAACAACCTGTTCATCGTGGCGGTATCTTTGGGCTTCGGGATGATCCCTTTGGTCGCGCCCGATTTCAAGCAATGGATGTGGCATGACCTGCACCCGCTGATCGAATCCGGCATCCTGCTGGCATCGATGGCCGCAGTGGCCTTGAACGCCTTCTTCAACGGGGCATCCGCCTCGAGCGAGGACGCCAAAGCCGCCGCCATGGTGGCCGAACACTAAAGCAAAGGCCCCGCCAAGCGGGGCCTTTTTCACTGCATCCGCAGCGCCATATCCAGCATGCGGTTGGAAAAACCCCATTCATTGTCATACCAGCCAAAGACCCGCAGCATCCCCTGCGGCGTCATCCGCGTTTCCGGCAAGGCCATGACGATACTTTCGGGCCGCGCGCGCAAATCGCTGGATACCAAGGGCTTGTCGGTCCAGCCAATCACGCCCCCCGCCTGTTGCAGCAAAGCGTTGACCGCAGCCACATCGGTAGCACGCTCCAGCATCACCGCCAGATCGACGCAAGACACGCTTGCCACCGGCACCCGCACCGCCGATCCCTGCAAACGGCCTGCCACCTGCGGCAGCACCTGATCCAACAGCTTCGAGGCCGATGTGGTGGTCGGCACCATCGACAAAGCCGCCGCACGCGAACGGGCGAAATCGCCCGCAGGCGCGTCAATCGTGGGCTGGCTGCCGGTATAGCAATGCACCGTGATCATCGATCCCGTCGCCACGCCGAAAGCATCATCCAAGACCCGCACCAGCGGGGCCAAGGCATTGGTGGTGCATGACGCATTCGACACGATCCGCTGGCCTGCCAGATCGCCGTCATTGGCCCCCAGCACGGCGGTCAGATCGGCCACGGGCGACGGGCCGGAGACCAGCACGCGGCCCGCACCCGCGATAAGCCCCTGCTCCAGCAGGTCACGCTTCGCACCGCGGCCGGTGCATTCCAGCACCACATCGATGCCGCTCAGGTCCAGATCGGACAGGCTGCCCGCACGGTGCAGGGCAAGCCTGACGCCATCCACCACCAAGGCACCGTCTTCCAGCGTGACCGATCCGCGCCAAGGGCCGAAGGTGCTGTCATATTCAAAGAGATAGGCACACATTTCTGCCGTCGCGATATCATTGATACCTACGATTTCCAGCTGCGGCCATGCCTGCCGATTGCCTGCCCAAGCCCGCAGGACCGAACGACCGATCCGGCCGAAGCCATTGATGAAGACCCGCATTTTCGCCTCCGCTCGCGTCTGGAGCTGTCTGATCACTATCCGCTCAGGCTCGCAAGTCTGTCTTTTGTCACGTCTATGTCTCGGTTGGAACATCCAGCAGAAGCGCCCAAAACGAAATCGCCCCCGAAATCGGGGGCGGTTTGCTTTGGATTAGGTAAACTTGTTGTCGCGCGGGAAGCCCCGTGGCGCCATCTTGCCGGTCGAGGCACGCGGCCCCAGCCATTCGCTCAGATCGCTTTCGGTGCGGGTCCGCCCTGCGGGGTCCTTCCACGACAAGCCATCGGCCAAAGTGAAGGTGATCGCATCGGTCAGGCCGCCGTCTTTGTATTTCTGCAGACGAACGCCCTTGCCTTTGACCATCTCTGGCAATTCAGACAGCGGGAAGACCAGCAACTTGCGGTTTTCACCGACAACCGCCACGTGATCGCCGGCAATCGGCCGCACGACGGCAGTGATGGTGCCCTCTTTCAGCGTCAATACCTGCTTACCGGCCTTGGTCTGCGCCAACACGTCATCGGAGCCCACGATGAAACCATCGCCTGCCGAAGACGCGATCAACAGCTTTTCACCGCCCTTGAAGACACGCAGATCCATGATCTGGGCATCATTGGGCAGATCAACCATCAAACGCAGCGGCTCGCCCATGCCACGACCACCGGGCAGGTTCGCACCCATCAGCGTGTAGAAGCGGCCATTTTCGGCGATCAACAGGATCCGGTCGGTCGTTTCGGCATGGAAGGCGAAAGCGGGGCCGTCGCCATCCTTGAACTTCTGTTCTGCCGTCAGATCGACATGGCCCTTCAAGGCACGGATCCAGCCCATTTTCGAGCAAAGAACCGTGATCGGCTCGCGTTCGATCATCGCCTCGAACGGCACGTCTTCGGTGCTGCCCGCCTCGCCAAAATGGGTGCGGCGTTTGCCCAAAAGGGTTCCTTTGCCGAACTGCTTGCGGATGCCGTCCAATTCCTTGGAAATCTGCTTCCACTGCAGCTTTTCGCTTTCCAGCAGATCCGCCAGACCGGCGCGTTCTTCCATCAAGGCGTCACGTTCGCGGACCAGTTCCAGCTCTTCCAGACGGCGCAACGACCGCAGGCGCATATTGAGGATGGCCTCGGCCTGCACTTCGGTCAGCTCGCCTTCGCGCTTGGGCGGCGAGACATAGTCCTTCTCGCTTGTCGCACGCGGATGCTTGATGCCCCAAGTTTCGGCCATCAAAGCGCGTTTGGGATCAGCATCATAGCGGATGATGTCGATCACGCGATCAAGGTTCAGGAAGGTGACGATAAAGCCTTCCAAAATCTCCAAGCGGTGATCGATCTTTTCCATCCGGTGGGTGGACCGACGGCGCAAAACATCGCGACGGTGATCCAAGAAGGCACGCAGCACATCTTTCAGGCTGCACACCTTCGGCACCTTGCCGTCGATCAGCACGTTCATATTCATGCTGAAACGGGTTTCCAGATCGCTGGAGCGGAACAAGGCCGCCATCAGCATTTCCGGATCGACGTTCTTGGCCTTCGGCTCCAGCACGATGCGGATGTCTTCGGCGGATTCGTCCCGCACATCGCCCAGAATCGGCAGCTTCTTGAACATGATCAGCTCGGCCAGCTTTTCGATCAGCTTGGACTTTTGCACCTGATACGGGATCTCGGTGACAATGATCTGCCAGGTGCCGCGACCCAAATCCTCGACATGCCATTTCGCACGGGTGCGGAAGGCCCCACGTCCGGTTTCATAGGCATCCACGATCGCGTCGCGGGTTTCGATCATCACGCCGCCGGTCGGGAAGTCCGGACCGGGGATCAGATCCACCAGCTCGGCGGTGGTGATGTCAGGATTTTTCATCATCGCCTGACAGCCCAAGACCAGCTCGTCCAGATTGTGCGGCGGGATATTGGTCGCCATACCGACCGCGATCCCGCTGGACCCATTGGCCAGCAGGTTCGGGAAGGCGGCAGGCATCACGGCAGGTTCTTCCAGCGTGCCATCGTAATTCGGACGGAAGTCGACGGCGTTTTCCGCCAAGCCCTCCATCAGAGTTTCCGCAATCGCCGTCAGACGCGCTTCGGTGTAACGCGACGCAGCAGGGCTGTCGCCGTCGATATTGCCGAAGTTGCCTTGGCCATTGACCAACGGATACCGGACGTTGAAATCCTGCGCCAAACGCGCCATCGCGTCATAGATCGCAAGGTCGCCATGGGGGTGGTAATTGCCCATCACATCGCCCGAAATCTTTGCGGATTTCCGGAACGCACTGGTGGCGGACAATTTAAGTTCACGCATCGCAAACAAAATGCGGCGATGGACCGGCTTCAACCCGTCACGTGCATCAGGCAAAGCCCGGTGCATGATCGTGGACAAAGCATAGGTCAGATAGCGTTCTCCGATGGCGCGCGACAGAGGCTCGGCTACCGTGGAGGGCTCGATTTGGGGATCTTCTGCATCATCGGACATGTCTGTGGTGTAATGTGATGGAACCGATGGGTCCAGACGGAATTTATATATCATGGATCAAGCAAGGGGGCAAAAGCGGCGCATTTCCGCCATGGCACCCAGCTCAAGGCGCGATCCGAAATTCAAGACATTTGTAAATGTAATCCGTGAATTAGGTCATGCCATGATACGTCTGTTGCTTGTGCTATGTGCGGCGATTTTCGTCACCCTCCAAATCGGGGGCCAGAATGCGGGGGCAAAACCGCTGGGTTTGGTCAAACATGTCGCGCCTCCCGTGGCGCCAGTGCAGGCAGATAGCCCCGCTCAGGCGACGGCTGCGCCCTTGGTTGGTGGAACCCGCAATCCGCTGATCATCAATGCCAGCATGACCAATGCGGATGCGCCCCCGCCCCCACGTGCGATGACCCGCCCGCTGACCCGACCCAGCCTTGACCGCCTCAGCGTGGAATCCGCAGCGCCCCCCACGGCCCAAGACCTTGCCGCCTTGGATGCAACCCTGCCCGAAGGTGCCACCCAACCCGGCGCGCAGGATGTGTATTACGTCAAAGGGCGCGGCGTGAATGTGCGCTCCGGCCCGTCATCGCGCAGTTCGGTTGTTGGCAAATTGGGACGCGGCGAAGCGGTTACCGTCGTTTGGGTCGAAGCCAATGGCTGGGCCCGCATCCGCATCGAAGGCGATGGGATCGAAGGCTATATGGCCAAGGATTTCCTTGCGACCCGCGACTAATCCCGCAAAACCCCTTGGGCCGCGCCCTCTTTGCCCCTAAGCAAGGGCAAACAGACAGGCAGGCGCATGACGAAATCGATTCTCATCACCGGTTGTTCCTCGGGAATTGGATTAGATGCCGCGCGCGCGTTGAAAGCGCGTGGCTGGCGGGTCTTTGCCTCGTGCCGGGCTGAAGCCGATTGCATCGCCCGCCGCGCCGAAGGGTTTGACAGCCCCCAGCTTGACTATGCCGACGAAGCCAGCATCACCCGCGCCTTGACGCAGGTGCTTGACGCCACCGGCGGCAGCTTGGACGCGCTTTACAACAACGGCGCCTTCGCCTGCCCCGCCGCCGTCGAAGACCTGCCCCGCGCCGCCCTGCGCGAGATTTTTGAAACCAACCTCTTTGGCGTGATGGATCTGACCAATCAGGTCATTGCGGTCATGCGCAACCAAGGGCATGGCAGAATAATCCAATGTTCTTCTGTACTTGGCTTGGTAGGCTATCACTGGCGCGGCGCCTATGTGGCGACCAAATTCGCCTTGGAGGGCATCACGGATGTGTTGCGTCTGGAAATGCGGGGAACCCCGATCCATATCAGCCTGCTGGAACCCGGCCCCATCACGACCAAGTTCCGCGTCAATTCGATCCGCCAATTTGAACGCTGGATAGACTGGCGCAATTCGGCGCGGGCGGATGAATATCAGGCATTGGTGGACCGTCTGTATCAAAAAAGCGGCCCAGAACGCTTTGAACTGCCGCCATCTGCGGTCACGGCAAAGCTGATCGCCTGCCTTGAAAGCCCGCGGCCCGCACCACGCTATTATGTGACCACCCCCACCTATGTGATGGGGTTTTTGCGCCGAATTCTGCCTGTCCGCGCCTTGGACTGGCTGATTTCGCGCGGGTAAAGCGACTCTTCGGAAAGGCCTATTCATGTTCAATGATCCCGTCGTCACCATTATCGCCCTGCTTTGCATTGCCGTGGCGGTCATCCTGCTGATCGGCCTTGCCGGTTTCGCCAAAGGCGGGGATTTCAACCGCAAACATGCAAACAGGCTGATGCGGTATCGCGTGATCGCCCAAGGCATCGCGGTCATCGTGATCGTATTGCTGGTCTGGCTGCGCCATAAAGGAGTGATCTGATGGTCGTCTTGTCGAAAATTTACACGAAAACGGGCGATGCAGGACAGACCGCGCTTGGCAATGGTGCGCGCGTCGCCAAACATGCGCTGCGCGTATCGGCCTATGGCACGGTGGATGAAACCAATGCCACCATCGGCCTTGCGCGCCTGCATAGCACCGGCCCGATGGATGACGCTTTGATGCGCATTTCCAACGACTTGTTCGACCTTGGCGCCGATCTTTGCACGCCAGACCGCGACAAGGACGCCGAACTTCCCTATACGCCGCTGCGCATGATCGCGGTTCAAGTGGCCCGTCTGGAAGCCGAAATCGATCAGATGAACGATCCTGCCCGCCTGCCCCCTTTGCGCAGCTTCATCCTGCCGGGTGGATCGGCGCTTGCGGCGCATCTGCATCTGTCGCGCACGGTCTGTCGCCGCGCCGAACGTCTGGTGGTCGAACTTGCTGACATCGAAGATGTGAACCCCGAGGCCATCCGTTATTTGAACCGCCTGTCGGATTGGCTGTTCGTGGCCAGCCGCGTGGCCAATGAAAACGGCATCGGCGACATCTTGTGGCAGCCCGGCCTGACCCGAGGCGAAGGCGCATAAGCGGTTCAAACCGGACAGCTTTCCGGTAGCAAGCCTTTGATCCGCAGCCGGTTCAGCACCTCTGCCCCATAGGCGGCATTGCCGTGCACGCCGTCCGCCCCGCGCAAAGACGCGGGCAGCGGGCGGCCCTGCCAATCAGGTTCCTCTTGCGGTGAAAACACCACAAGCCCTTGCTTTCGCAGCATCTTCACCATCAATTCGGTCACATGCAGCGCCAAAGGGTCATCCTGCACCACAGGCGGCGCCATCACGACCAGCCGACATTGTTGATGCCCATGGCGCAGGGCACGGTGCAACTGGCTGCGATGATGCGCGATGAAGCCTTCCAAGAACCCTTGCGACAAGAAAAGCCGATCCGTTTCGACGGTTCCCGTGTGACCAAAGCGGCGCAAGAGCGGCACCAAGCGGCCCAAATGGAAGCCGAAGTTTGCCAGAACCATCGCCCCCTGCGGGAAAACCGATCCGCCAAGCCCAAGCGCGAAAGCATCGATCTGGTGCTGCAACCCCGGCCGATAGCCCGCCCATAATCCCCGCAGCCGATGCGCTCGAATGCGGTTTTCATGCCAATGGTTGCCGGACATATACAACATCTTGCAGGGCATTCCCTGCTTTTGTGCTGCCTGATACAGCGCGGTACAATGGCTGTCGCCAATCATCACAAGCGGCAAAGCGGGATCAATCGGCAATGGCATGATCATTCAACACCTCCAACATGACCTCTTCGCAGGCCAAAGCTTCTTGCCCTAATTCATCCATGGTGGCCCTGGCGGCATGGCGGCGCGCCGCGGTCACGGCGGCGTGGCGCAGGGGTGCGTCAAGCCTGAGCCCCGCGAAGAAATGCTCCATAACCACCCCCACGCCTTGCATCACGACATCGCGCAGATTGGGCGCGTAAAAGCCATGACGCGCCTGTTGACCGGTAATCACCTCATAGGCGGGGAAGTAATCGACATCCTCCCGATCCGCCGATAATTCGCCCGCCACCGCGCGCAGCACTGCTTTGGAATAGTGCGTCGCCACAAGCACATGCGCGCCCGACGCCGTGGCTGTCAGCGGCACGGGGGATAGGGTCAGCAGCAGCCGCAGCTTGGGATTGATCGCTTGCATCAGATCCAAAGCGGTTTCCAGATCGCGCCGGATCATGGCGGCTGTGTAATTGACGAAGCGATGGTGTTGCGCATCGAAGGTGCCGCCCAAAGTTCCCGGACAGGCGGCAAAGGGCTGACCTTGGTCGCTTTCCCAACCTTCGGTCAGGCCCATCGTAAAGATCACCACATCCGCCGCTTCAATCGCGCGGCGCAGCCCCAGAAGCATGGCCCCGCGCGAGGCCAAGCATTCCGCTTGCGATCCAAAACCTTCGGGTTCGATCATCGGACGCAACGAATCGCGCCATCTTTCGCCATCAGTCCAAACCTCGGGCCCGTCTTCCGCCACTTCCCCCGCGACCATCCGCATCAGCAAAAGCAGCTGGGCAGCGGTATAGACATTCGCGGTACGGGCCGAGAAAACACCATAATTATATGCCCGTGCCAATGGTTTAGGGGTGGCCATAGGCGCGGGTTCGCCATCCACCCAAGCCATGCCACGCGCGCGTAAAGCCCCCGAGATATGCTGAGCGAAACACGACCCCAAGGTCGCGAATCGCGCATCCTGCGGCAGCTGCCATTTCGACCGCCACAAGGCGCGCAGCCCATAGGCCCCCGCTTGCGCCACCCCGCTGCGCCAGAAGGCTTCGGGCGGCAAATCGGCATAGGGAGTCTGCTTAATTTCATCGCGCGGCATGACGTGAGGACCCCTTGTGATACGCAACTTTCCACAAGCAGACTCACGCAAAATTATCACTATCTGCCTAACGGGACTCCGTTTTTAGCTTTTCTTTTCAATATCGGGGCTTATAGTCCCCCTCATGGCACGGAACGCATCATATCAGAACATCATGACCGACGGGGCAAAAGCCCTGCCGTCGTTCTATGCGCTTCCCCGCGGCCTTCTTCTCCTTAGCAGCCTCTGAGCGTGCCCTTGGGCGCGACCGCTCGGAGGTGACCAGCGCCCAAGCCAAAGCACTGAGACTAAGGAAAAATCATGTCCAATTCTGCCCAAGACCGCGTCTATATCTTCGACACCACTCTGCGCGATGGCGAACAATCGCCCGGCGCGACCATGACCCATGAAGAGAAGCTGGAAATCGCCGGCCTGCTTGATGAAATGGGCGTCGATGTGATTGAAGCGGGCTTCCCGATCGCCTCGGAAGGCGATTTCGCCGCTGTGTCGGAAATCGCCAAGAATTCCGTTAATTCAACGATTTGCGGTCTGGCTCGCGCCAATTTCAAAGATATCGATCGCTGCTGGGACGCGGTCAAATACGCCCGCTCGCCGCGCATCCATACTTTCATCGGCACCTCGCCGCTGCACCGCGCGATTCCGAACCTGACCATGGATGAAATGGCGCAGCGGATCCACGAGACGGTGACCCATGCGCGCAACCTGTGCGATAATGTGCAATGGTCGCCGATGGATGCGACGCGCACCGAACATGACTACCTCTGCCGCGTGGTGGAAATCGCGATCAAAGCGGGCGCGACCACCATCAATATCCCCGATACCGTCGGCTATACCTATCCGATGGAATCGGCCGACCTGATCCGCATGCTGCTCGAACGTGTGCCGGGCGCGGATGAAATCATCTTCGCGACCCATTGCCATAACGATCTGGGCATGGCGACGGCCAACTCGCTGGCCGCCGTGCAAGCGGGCGCGCGTCAGATCGAATGCACGATCAACGGCTTGGGCGAACGCGCGGGCAATACCGCGCTGGAAGAGGTCGTGATGGCTTTGCGCGTGCGCAACGACATCCTGCCCTATCGCACCCAAATCGACACCACCAAGATCATGAATCTTTCGCGCCGCGTATCGACAGTGTCGGGCTTCGTGGTGCAGCCGAACAAGGCCATCGTCGGCAAAAACGCCTTCCTGCACGAATCCGGCATCCACCAAGACGGCGTGCTGAAAAACGTCGAAACCTTCGAGATCATGAAGCCCGAAGACATCGGCCTGAATACGAAGAATATCGTCTTGGGCAAACATTCGGGTCGTGCCGCGCTGCGGTCGAAACTGAACGAGCTGGGCTATGATCTGGCCGACAACCAGCTGAACGACGTCTTCGTGCGCTTCAAGGCTTTGGCCGACCGCAAGAAGGAAGTCTATGACGAAGACTTGATCGCCATGGTCTCGGACGAACAGACCAATGATGCGCATGACACCCTCGTGCTGAAAAAACTGCGCGTGATCTGCGGCACCACCGGCCCGCAAGAAGCCGATATGGTGCTGACCATCGATGGCGAAGACAAATACATGGATGCGACCGGCGACGGTCCGGTCGATGCGGCCTTCAACGCGATCAAGATGCTGTTCCCGCATAAGGCGCAGCTGCAGGTCTATCAAGTCCATGCCGTGACCGAAGGCACCGATGCGCAGGCGACCGTCACCGTGCGTCTGGAAGAGGACGGCCGGATCGTCATCGGCACCTCGGCGGATACCGATACCATCGTGGCATCGGTGAAAGCCTATGTGAACGCACTCAACAAGCTGTTGGTACGCCGCCAGAAAACCGCGCCGGATGCGGATGTGAAATCGGTCACCTACCGCGATGCGGGCTGAGCCCTGCTATAAAAGTGAACAAAATATTGGGGCGGTCTCTAGGGCCGCCCTTCCCCTTTTGGGGCCGCTTATTCTATAAGAGCTACAAACTGGGCCACTCCAAAGAAAAAACCAGCCGAAATGTCGGGATTGTGCAACTTAGGGCGAAAGACGCGGAATCTTGCCGCAGCTTGGCTTTGTCCTTCCCCCGCATCGGCCGCCGCTTTATATGAACTTGCCCGCCCGCAGATGGCCGAGTCGCGGGCAAGCAGACCAATGCAAAGGACACTTCCGAATGGCGCTGACTAGCCTCTTTTCGTCGGACATGGCAATCGACCTCGGAACGGCGAATACGCTGGTCTATATTCGTGGCAAAGGCATCGTTTTGAACGAACCGTCGGTGGTTGCCTATCACGTCAAGGACGGCAAGAAAGCCGTGCTGGCGGTGGGTGAGGATGCCAAGCTGATGCTGGGCCGCACCCCCGGCACCATCGAGGCGATCCGCCCGATGCGCGACGGCGTTATCGCCGATTTCGATTCCGCGGAAGAAATGATCAAGCATTTCATCCGCAAGGTGCACCGCCGCACCACTTTCGCAAAGCCCAAGATCATCGTCTGCGTGCCGCATGGTGCGACGCCGGTTGAAAAGCGCGCGATCCGCCAGTCAGTCCTGTCGGCAGGGGCGCGTCGCGCCGGTCTGATCGCCGAACCGATTGCAGCCGCGATTGGTGCCGGCATGCCGATCACCGATCCCACCGGCAACATGGTTGTCGATATCGGCGGCGGCACCACCGAAGTCGCGGTCCTGTCGCTGGGCGATATCGTTTACGCCCGTTCGGTTCGCGTCGGCGGCGATCGCATGGATGAGGCGATCATCGCTTACCTGCGCCGTCACCAGAACCTGCTGATCGGTGAAGCGACCGCGGAACGCATCAAGACTTCGATCGGGACCGCGCGTATGCCTGACGATGGCCGTGGGGCCACCATGACCATCCGTGGCCGCGACCTGTTGAACGGCGTGCCGAAGGAAACCGAGATCAACCAAGCCCAAGTCGCCGAAGCCTTGGCCGAACCCGTGCAGCAGATCTGCGATGCGGTGATGCAGGCCTTGGAAGCGACCCCGCCGGATCTGGCGGCAGATATCGTTGATCGCGGCGTGATGCTGACCGGTGGCGGCGCTTTGCTGGGCGATCTGGACCTGTCCTTGCGCGAACAAACCGGCCTGTCGATTTCGGTCGCCAACGAGCCGCTGAACTGCGTCGCTTTGGGCACCGGCAAGGCGCTGGAATACGAAAAGCAACTGCGTCACGTCATCGATTACGATAGCTGATCACCGTATCGCGCATGATCGTATACAGATGGGGGCCTTCGGGCCCCTATCGCGCCCTGAAGGCGCAATTCCAAAGACCCGCGCTTCAGGCCTGATGCCTTCCTTTGGCCCGTCCTGTCCCTAGATTTTCAGCTCAGGCGATTATGGCACGCAAAAAGACGGATCCTGCCGAGTTCCACCGCCCCCTCCGCCGTGTTCTGGTGGGGATTTTCGTGTTGATCCTGCTGGGAATTTTCCTGCTATGGCGCATCGATAGCCCAAGGGTCGAACGGGTACGCACGGCCATGGTCGACAGCATCATCCCCGGTTTCGACTGGGTGATGAGCCCCGTGGCCAAGACCATCGACATGGTCGAACAGTTTCAAAGCTATGTGAATCTTTACGAACAAAACCAAGAGCTTCGCCGCGAGTTGCAGCAGATGAAGGCTTGGAAGGAAGCGGCACTCCAGCTGGAGCAGCAAAACGCCAAGCTGTTGGACCTGAACCAAGTCCGCCTAGATCCCAAACTGACCCATGTCACCGGCCAAGTGCTGGCCGATAGCGGCAGCCCCTTCCGCCAATCGGTGCTGATCAACGTGGGCGGCCGTGATGGTATCCGCGAAGGCTGGGCCACGATGGACGGCATCGGCGTGGTGGGTCGCATCGCGGGCGTGGGCGATCGCACCAGCCGGGTGATCTTGCTGACCGACAGTTCCAGCCGCGTGCCGATCACCGTGCAGCCTTCGGGACAAAAGGGCCTGCTGTCGGGCGACAACACCGCCCTGCCGCCGATTGAATTCCTTGAAAAGGGCGATGAAGTCCGCCCCGGCGACCGCGTGGTCAGCTCCGGCGACGGCGGCTTGTTCCCTGCGGGTCTGCTGGTCGGCCAAGTGGTGATGGGCAGCGACCGCCGCCTGCGCGTCAGCCTGTCCGCCGATTACCAACGCCTTGAATTCCTGCGCGTGTTGCGCAGCCACGAATTGACCCCGATCAATGATACCGCAGCACTGGTGACCCCGCCCCTGCAACCCGACGGGCCGGATACCACCGAGGCGCTGGATACCGCGCCCATCACCGCCACCGGCGTCAACCCCGAGGCGGAACCCGCAGGCGATGCCAGCACCGAAGCCGATGCGGCGGATCGCAATGATTAACCGCCTGCGGACCAACACCTGGTTCTACCGCGCGCTGTTTCTGGTGGTCGCGGTGGCTTTGCTGTTCCTGCGCATGTTGCCGCTGAACGCCGAAGCCGGTGACTGGCCGGGTCCCGACCTGTTGCTCTGCCTGATCTTCGCTTGGGCGATGCGCAGACCCGATTATGTGCCGGTCTGGTTGTTGGCGGTGGTGATCTTGCTGGAAGACACCATGCTGATGCGCCCGCCGGGGCTATGGACGGCCATCGTCATCGTTGCCGTCGAATTCGTCCGCTCCCGCGTGGCGCTAACCCGCGAGCTGACATTCCTTGTCGAATGGACACTGGTTTCGGGGCTGATGGTGGGTTGTTTGCTGTGCTATCGGCTGGTCTTCACGCTATCGTTCCTGCCGCAACCCGTATTCGGCTTTGCCATGATGCAGGTTTTGTGGTCGATCCTGTGCTATCCCCTGGTGGTCGGCGTGGTCCGCTTTGCCTTCGACCTGCGCAAACCTGCGACCGGCGAAGTCGATAGCCATGGCCGCCGGTTGTAAGCCTTTCTAACTCTTTCGCTTCGGAACCCCGCCCATGAGACGCAGCCCCAAGGAATCCGAGGATATCGCCCGCCTCACCCATCGCCGCGCCTTGTTGCTTGGCGGGTCGATGGCGGCGTTTTTCGCGGTGCTGGGCGCAAGGATGCGCTATCTAACCGTCGAACAATCCGACCGCTTCAAGCTGCTGGCCGAAGAAAACCGCATTTCGATCCGGCTGATCCCGCCCGCGCGCGGTCTGATCCAAGACCGCAACGGCAAGGTGCTGGCGGCCAATGAACAGAACTACCGTGTCACCATCACGCGCGAAGACGCGGGCGATGTGGATCTGGTGCTGTCCAAGCTGGCGCATGTGATCCCGCTGCAAGCAGAAGACCTTGAACGCACGGCCAAAGAAATGAAACGGTCTTCGCCCTTCGCGCCGATCACCGTGGCGGACCGCTTGTCGTGGGAAGATTTCTCGAAGATCGCGCTGAATGCGCCCGCTTTGCCGGGGGTAACGCCGGAAGTGGGCCTGTCGCGCAGCTATCCGCGCGATACCGATTTCGCGCATATTCTGGGATATGTCGGCCCCGTCTCGGAAAAGGATCTGGAGGGGATAGAAAGCCCCGATCCCCTGCTGCGCATCCCCAAGTTCCAGATCGGCAAGATCGGCGTCGAACGCTGGATGGAAGACAGCCTGCGTGGGCATGCCGGCACCCGCCGGATCGAGGTGAATTCCGTCGGCCGCGTCATGCGCGAGCTGGAACGCCACGAAGGCAGTCCCGGCGCCGATATCCGGCTGACCATCGATGCCGATATCCAGAATTTCGTCCAAGCCCGTCTGGGCAGTGAATCCGCGGCGGCGGTGGTGATGGATGTCAATAACGGCGATATCATCGCCATCGCCTCCTCGCCGTCATTCGATCCCAACCTGTTCGTGCGCGGCATCGGCCATAGGGATTATTCCGCGCTGATGAGCAACGACCACCGGCCCTTGGCGAATAAGACGGTGCAGGGTGTCTATCCGCCGGGTTCGACCTTCAAGATGGTCACGGCGCTGGCCGCGATGAAGGAAGGCGTGATCAATTCCAATACCACCGTGCGCTGTCCGGGCTATCTGGAATTCGGCGGGCGGCGGTTCCACTGCTGGAAACGTGCGGGTCACGGATCGGTCAACCTTGAAAAATCCTTGGCCGAAAGCTGCGACGTCTATTTTTACGACATCGCCCAAAGGGTCGGCATCGACAAGATCGCCGAAATGGGCCGCACCTTGGGCTTGGGCATCCGCCATGATCTGCCGATGTCGGCGATTGCCGAAGGCATCATGCCGGACAGGGCGTGGAAGATGTCGCGCCACAAACAGGAATGGCGGATCGGCGATACGATCAATGCCTCGATCGGTCAGGGCTATGTGCTGACCTCGCCGTTGCAACTGGCGGTGATGGCCTCGCGGATCGCATCGGGCAAGGCGGTGGTGCCGCGTCTGGTGCGGATGATCGACGGGCAGGAAATCCCCGCCACCGAAGCGCCACATATAGATATCAGCGAGGATCACCTGCGCAAGGTCCGCTCGGGCATGAATGCGGTGATGAACTCCGCCACCGGTACCGCGAAATCATCGCGGGTGGCGGATGAGAAATGGCTGCTGGCGGGCAAGACCGGTACCGCGCAGGTCCGCAATATTTCGGCGGCAGAACGCGCGCGCGGCGTCATTTCCAACGACCAGCTGCCGTGGATCCGCCGCGACCATACGCTTTATGTCGGCTTTGCGCCCTTCAATGCCCCGCGCTATGCGGTGGCAACGGTGATCGAACACGGCGGCCATGGGGCGGCCGATATGGCCCGCGATGTGATCTTATCCGCCTTGGCAGGCGGCGTGCCGCCGCTATCGGCCTATCCCTCCGCCCAGCGCGAGCGGATGCAATCCTTGTTCGAAAAACTTCCCCTGCGCGATGCCGATGGCCGCGCGCCCAAAAGCGAACGGGCCTGATCAATGAGCTTTCTGGAATATCGCGTCAAATACGTGCCATCGGGTCTGGCGAAGGTGTTTCACCTGAACTGGGCCTTGGTGGTGCTGGTCAGCGCCGTCTGTGCGGTGGGGTTCCTTGCGCTCTACTCGGTGGCGGGCGGCAGGCTGGATATCTGGGCCGGACGCCAGATGCAGGTCTTCGCTTTGGGCATGGTGGGGATGTTCATCGTGGCCTTCACCCCCATCTGGTTCTGGAGGAACGTGTCCGTCGCCGCCTATATCTTTTCCATCCTGCTCTTGGTGGTGGTGGATATGTTCGGCACCGTCGGCATGGGCGCCCAGCGCTGGATCGAAATCGGCGGGATGCGGTTGCAGCCGTCGGAACTGACCAAGGTCACGCTGGCGATGGTACTGGCGGCCTATTACGACTGGCTTGACGTCAAGAAAGTGTCGCATCCCTTCTGGGTGGCGGTGCCTTTGGTGCTGATCGCGCTGCCGGTGATCCTGGTCCTGATGCAGCCTAACCTTGGCACCGCGCTGATCATCTTGATGATCGGCGGCGGCATGATGCTGATGGCGGGGGTTAGCTGGTGGTATTACGCGGTGGTGGCCTGCCTAGTGGTGGGCGCGATATCATCGGTCTTCACCACGCGCGGCACCGACTTGCAGTTCCTGCATGATTACCAATACCGCCGCATCGACACCTTCCTTGATCCCACCGCCGATCCGTTAGGTGCGGGTTATAACATCATCCAAGCGCAGATCGCGCTGGGCTCGGGCGGTTGGAGCGGCAAGGGCTTCATGCAAGGCACCCAAAGCCGCCTGAACTTCCTGCCCGAAAAGCATACCGACTTCATCTTCAACACCTTGGGGGAAGAATTCGGCTTTGTCGGCTCGATTTCGCTGCTGACGCTTTATGCATTGATTCTGCTGTTCTGCTTCGTATCCATCTTGCAGAACAAGGAACGCTATTCGAACCTACTGATCCTTGGCATCGCCTTGAACTTCTTCCTCTATATCGCCATCAATCTGGCGATGGTGATGGGGCTTGCGCCGGTGGTGGGGGTGCCTTTGCCGTTCCTGTCCTATGGCGGCTCCGCGATGTTGGTGCTTTTGTTCGGCTTCGGGCTGATCCAAAGCGCCCATGTCCACAGACCGCGCTAGATCCCGCGCTCCCTCCGGAAGGTCCAGATGCCCATCATCCTGTTTGCCGCCCCCGATCTTTGGCCCGCCTATCAGGCCCCGCTGGAACAGGCCCTGCATGCGGCAGGGATAAAGGGGCATCTGGTGACGGATGCGCCACCCGAGACGGTGGATTACATCATCTACGCGCCTTCCGCGCCCTTGCAGGACTTCGCGCCCTTCAGCCGCTGCCGCGCGGTCCTTAGCCTATGGGCGGGGGTGGAACGCATTGTCGGCAATCAGACCCTGACCCAACCCCTGTGCCGTCTGGTCGATCCCAGCCTGACGCAGGGCATGGTCGAATATGTGACCGGCCATGTGCTGCGCCATCATCTGGGAATGGACCGCCATATCACCAATCCGCAGCAGGTCTGGGACGGCACGCCGCCGCCCTTGGCATCCGAACGCCGCGTGACGCTTTTGGGTTTGGGCGAGCTGGGCCAAGCCGTGGCCCAAGCGCTGATCCCCTTCGGCTTCCAACTGACCGGCTGGTCGCGCAGCCCCAAGGCCTTGGACGGCCTGCGCTGCCTGCATGGGGAACACGGCCTGAACGAAGCCTTAACGGGCGCGGAAATCATCATCGCCTTGCTGCCCCGCACACCGCAAACAGAGAACATCCTGAACGCCGCCTGCTTGGCCCTGCCCGCCACGGGGGCCGCCCTGATCAATCCGGGCCGAGGCGCGCTGATCGATGACACCGCCTTGCTGGACGCTTTGAACAGCGGCACCATCGGCCATGCGACGCTGGATGTGTTCCGCATCGAACCCCTGCCGCAGGATCATCCGTTCTGGGCCCATCGCCGCGTCACGATCACCCCCCATATCGCCGCCGCCACGCGCCCCACGACTGCCGCGCGCATCATCGTGGAAAACATCCGCCGCGCAGAACAAGGCGAGCCGCTCCTATATCTGGTCGATCGCGCGCGGGGCTATTGAACGCGCCCCCGCTCGGGCCTTGATCTTCCCCCACGGCTCGGGGCAAACTGGACGGCATGAGAGCGCGCTCTCCAAGACAGAACAGCCGGTCGCCAAACGATCCGGCATCGTGCGGATCGGGGCAAACCCCGACATAAGGCGGAAAGAGCATCATGACGCGCAGGTCCATCGCCGCGGCGGAATTGACATCAAAGCCTTCAATGCGGCCTAAGGTCAGGCTGCTGGCGGGGCTGCTGGCAGGCATGCTGGCCACGACCAGCCTTGCAAGCTATGGCCAACCCGCCATCGCGCAAGATGCAAGCATCCGCCCCAAGGCAAGATCCGCCGAAGACGAAGCCGCCATCCGCAAAGCCGCCGAACAGCAAGCGGCGATGGCTGCGCAAAAGGCCAAGCTGGAAGCCGCGGCCAAACAGAAGATCGCCAAGAATATCCAAGTGCCGAAAGGTGGCTTGGATGACGGCGAAGGCAATGTGACCGATGTGATTTCGGAAATGACGGAAGACGGCAAATTCGTCCCCGCCGCCGGAATCGGTGTCGCCATCGACACCGAAGAGGTCAAGCCTGTCGCGATGATCCGCCCGCAGCCGCGCAACGACAAGATCATCCCGCCCGAGGCTATCGAAGCGGCCGCCGCCGACAGCCCTGCCAAATTGCCCAGCCGCGATCCCAGCAAGGGCGCGGTGACCAACCTTCCGATGCCGCGCTATGTCACGCTCAAGACCAACGAAGGCAATGCGCGCCGCGGACCGGGGCTGACCCACCGCATCGACTGGGTGTTCACCCGTGCCGGCATGCCGTTGAAACTGACCGGCGAATACGGCCATTGGCGGCGGATCGAAGACCCCGACGGCTTGGGCGGCTGGGTCCATTATGCGCTTTTGTCGGGCAGCCGTGGCGTGATCGTCTCGCAGGATCGGACCAAATTCTATGGCCGCCCCGATTCCAATTCGACCCCGCAATTCGAAGCCGAACGCAATGTCGTCGGCAAATTGCTGGAATGCGATCTGGATTGGTGCCGCGTCTCGATCGAAGGCAACAAAGGCTGGGCGCCGATTGCGGCGCTTTGGGGTGTTGATCCGGGCGAAATCGTCGAGTAATCCGCCCCTTCTTCCGCCACGATACGAATTTGCGCGATTGATCGTGCCTAGCATCAACGCCACTCTCGCCCCCGCGCGAGCTTGGCTGCGATTTTCATAGGACATGCCGATGAACGGTGATGCGAAACGATTGAACCTGTCTGCCGGCCTGGCATCCGTCACCGTGGCGGGGACTTTGGTCCTGCTGAAGCTATGGGCGCTGGCGCAGACGGGCGCGCTGTCGATTGCCGCATCCTTGGCCGATAGCGCCATGGATGCCATGGTCAGCATGGCCGCAATGGCCGCGATCCTTTATGCCGCCAAGCCCGCCGATGACGACCACCAATTCGGCCATACCGCAGCCGAGGATCTGGCCTCGCTGGGCCAGGCCTTGTTCATCGGTATTTCGGCTGTCGTGATCTCTGTCGCCTCCATCAGGCGGCTGATCGATCCGCAACCGGTCGAGCTGCAATCCGAAGGTCCGGGGATGATCGTGATGGGGATTTCCATCCTGCTGACCTTGGGGCTGGTGGTCTGGCAGGGCCGCGTTGCCGCGCGTACCAAGAACAAGGTCGTCGCCGCCGACCGGTTGCATTACCTTGGCGATCTGCTGCCCAATATCGGCGCGGTGATCTCGCTTTGGGCGTCGCGGCAATTCGGGCTGATGATCATCGATTCCATCGTCGCCTTGGTGGCAGCGGCCGTCATGCTGCTGGGGGCGGTCAAGATCGGTCGGGGGGCGTGGCATGCCTTGATGGACCGCCAAGCCGATCCGGAAATCATCACCGGCATCGAAACCCTGATCCGCGAATGGCCCGGTGTCATGGGCTATCATGATGTGAAGACCCGCTTTTCCGGAAGCCGCGTATTCATCCAGATCCATATCGAACTGGAGGGCTCGCTGCTGCTGCGGGATGCGCATGACATCAGCGCAGGCCTGCGGCGCACGATCCTTTTGGCCTATCCGCAGGCGGATGTGATCATCCACAAGGATGTCTACCATCCGCGCCCCGCCCCCCAGTCCACGCAATAAACCACTGAAAACCCATGTGATATTCGATAACAAAAGCACGCTTTTGCTTATCTTGGGCCAAAGCCGCATCTGGGAGGCATCGCTTCGGGGCAATCAACGCCCCAAGCAGATCCCTGATGCGGAAAGGACCATTCCCATGTGGACGAGGCTGAAAACCAAAGCTGTCACCGCGCTGACGATCAGCGCTATCGCCCTTGGCGCGAGCGCTCCGGCCAATGCGATGGATGATCAGACGCGCAATCTGATCAAGGGCGCAGCCGCAGTGGTGATCATCGGCGCGCTTTTGCACGGCATGACCGATAAGACCCCCGCACCGCAGCAGCGCTATGCGCCGCCGCCCCCGCCGCCGCAACCGCAGCGTTTCGTGCAAGCCCCCCAACACCACCGCATGGCCCCGCCGCCGCGTCCGGGCAGGTTGGTGGGGGCGGGCGACGCCCCCTGGCGCGACTATGCCGAAGGCAACAGCGGGCCGCGCGGCTATGACGTGCCGCGTCTGGATCAACCGCCGCGCCCGCTGCCGATGCGCTAAGATCGCACGCTTTGCCTTCAGGGCAGAGCGTGGCTTTGCGAAAACCGGACTTTCGCAAAATTATTACGCCGCCATGCCAAGGATGGCCGGTCGGTTTGCGTCTTCTTAGGGTCATGTTGATGGAACCCACCGATGAAGCTTTGGCGCTGGACGCCGCTGCCGGACACCGGCCCGCTTTTGCGGCGCTGGTGTCGCGCCATTACGACCGTATCTACGGCCTGTGCTGGCGGCTGACCGGCCATCGCGCCGATGCCGAAGATCTGGCGCAAGACATCTGCGCCAGCCTGCCCCGCAAGCTGGACGGCTGGCGGGCCGAGGCGCGCTTTACCACTTGGCTCTATCGTGTGGTGGTCAATGCCGCCCATGACGCCCGCCGCCGTGCCCAGACCCGCCACCGCGCCAGCGATGGCTGGGGCGATTGGGAAAGCGCCCGCCAAGCCGAGCTGTCCCAAAGCCGCGAGGCGCTGGACTGGCTATCGGCCAGCATGGCGCTGCTGCCCGCCGAATTGCGCGATACCGTCGCCTTGGTTCTGGGCGAAGAGCTGACCCAAGCCCAAGCGGCAGATGTCTTGGGCCTGTCCGAAGGCACCATCGCCTGGCGGATGTCCGAAGTGAAAAAGCGCCTCCGCGCCATCGCAGCCCAAGAGGCCCTGTCATGAGCCGCCGCCAAGATCCCGCCAATGACCCGATCAACCGGCTGGCGCAGGCCCTGCGTCACGCCCCCCCGCCCAGCGCCAGTGCCAAGGCCGATGCCATGGCGCGAGCAATGGCATCTTTTGACGAAAATCCGCACCAAGCCGCAGCGGTTGGCGCGCGTTCTAGTACTGATCCCGCAGCAGGCGGTGGTCTGAACAAAAGGATGCGATGGATGCTGGATATCGTGACAGGCAAAACCAAAAGGGCGCGCGGATTGTGGCTGGCGGGCGGATCGGTGGCGGCTTTGGCCTTGGGGCTGGTGGTCATTCTGCCGCAAAGCCAACCGCAGGATGTGCTGATCGCCCCGCCCCCCCCGATCACGCCGCAACCGCAGATGGAAGCGGCCCAAGCGCCAGCGGCACCGAACGCGAGGGCCAAGATGGCGGTCGCTCCGAATGCCGCGACAGCGCGTATGACGATGGACATGGCGGATATGCCCGTCATGGCCGAAAGCTATGCCAATGAAGCGGCCAGCGGCATCCAATCCACCGCCACCCAGCCAGTGTCGACGCTGGCGGCCGATGTGGACACCGCCGCTTATGCCTTGCTGCGCAACAGTCTGGAAGCGGGCCTCTTGCCCGATCCCGATGCCATCCGCATCGAGGAAATGCTCAATTACTTCCCCTATGACCTGCCCGCCCCCCAAGAGGGCCCCTTTGCCCCCAGCATCACGGTGATGCCGACCCCGTGGAACCCCGACACGCAGCTGGTGCGGATTGCCCTGCAAGGCCGCCTGCCCGCGCTGGCCGATCGCCCGCCGCTGGATCTGGTCTGGCTGGTCGATACATCCGGCTCGATGGATGATCCGGCCAAGCTGCCGCTGCTGCGTCGGGCCTTCGCCTTGATGCTGGATGAATTGCGCCCCGAAGACCGCATCGCCATCACCGCCTATGCCGGATCGGCAGGCGTGGTGCTGCCGCCCACGCCTGCCGCCGACAAGACCGCCATCCTGCGCGCCTTGGACCAGTTGCAGCCCAGCGGCAGCACCAATGGCGCCGAAGGCTTGCAGCTTGCCTATGATCTGGCCGCCCAGATGCGCGGGCAGGATGACACCCGCATCGGGCGGGTGATCCTGGCGACCGATGGCGATTTCAACATCGGCCCGCATGAACCTGCGGCATTGGAGCGTCTGATCAAGGAAAAGGCCAAGTCGGGCAGCTATCTCTCGGTCCTGGGCTTCGGGCGCGGTAATCTGGATGATGCCGCGATGCAGGCCTTGGCGCAGAACGGCAATGGGCAGGCCGCCTATATCGACACCCTGCAAGAGGCGCAGAAGGTGATGGTCGATCAATTGTCGGGCGCCTTGTTCCCGATTGCCGATGACGTGAAGCTGCAGATCGAATGGAACCCCGCCCATGTCGCGGAATACCGGCTGATCGGCTATGAAACCCGCAGCCTATCGCGCGAGGATTTCAACAACGACAAGGTCGATGCGGGGGAAATCGGCGCGGGCCACCAGATGACGGCGCTCTATGAGATCACCGCCCCTGACAGCGCGGCGCGCCAGCTTGATCCGCTGCGCTATGGCACGGAAACCGGCATTGCGCCTGCGCCCAAAGGCGAGGAACTGGGCTTCCTGCGGCTGCGCTACAAAGACCCCAACCAGTCGCAAAGCCAGCTGATCGAACAGGTCTTGCCGCTGCAAACGCCGCCCTCGGCCGAGGCCAATTTTGCCGCCGCCATCGCGGGCTTCGGACAATTGCTGCGCCACAGCCCCTATCTGGGTGACTGGGGTTGGGATCAGGCGATCGCTTTGGCGACTGACAACAAGGGCGAGGATCCCTATGGCTATCGCGCGGAAGCCGTTCGACTGATGCGCCTCGCCAAAGGGCTGCAGCGCTAAACAAAAAGGCCACCCCGAAGGGTGGCCTTTAAGGTGCCAGTCAATTTGCAGGGACGCAAAATCAGGCTTGGGAGGGGGTTGCATCCTGCAGCTTGCCTTCGACTTGCGCCGAAACATCCTGCGTGCGGGCGATTTCAATCCGGCGCGGTTTCAAGGCTTCCGGCGTTTCACGGACCAGATCGATATGCAGCATGCCATGGGCATGGGTCGCGCCGGTCACGCGGACATGGTCTGCCAAAGCGAAGCGGCGGTCGAAAGCACGGGTGGCTATACCGCGATGCAGATAGCTACGTTCGCCATCTTCGGGGGCTTTGCGGGCAGAAACATGCAGCGCGCCGTCGCGCACTTCGACCGACAATTCCTCCGGCGCGAAGCCAGCCACTGCAATGGAAATACGATAGGCGTCTTGCGCGGTCTTTTCGATATTATAGGGCGGGTAGGTCGGCTGGGCGACATCGGACGTCAGCACCCGATCCATCAGATCGGCAATACGGTCGAAACCAACGGTTGCGCGGTAGAGCGGGGCGAGATCAAAGCTACGCATATAATCATCCTCCTAAGGAAGCGATGCTAAAGTCGACCCCCCGATCGGGCGGGTCGGAATGGGATATCCAAACCCGTTGTGGCGTCTGGATGAAACAAAGTTAGGAAGCCGGATTTGCCGGTTCAAGACCCGCAAGGGGCGGATAAGAATCACGGCCTCGTGATGACCGAATGTGCATTCCGCCCAGATTTCGGGAAAGCCTTGCCCAAAGGTGGCGCGCAAATCATCGCCACCCACAAAGGCTCTGCGCTCAAGTCATTGCAGCCATTCGAAAAATCTGGATAGGCAGAATGGCGGTCCATGGCTATGATTTGGGCATCATGCTGAATTTACCCTATCATCTAAGCCCCTTCGATATCTTTGCCGCGGCCGTGACGCTTATCGCGTGGTACGTGATCGGCTGGTTTGTAGAAAACCCGCCGAAATCAAGGCCTTCGGTATCGGTCATCATGGTGAAATACCGCCGCGAATGGCTGCGCCATTTCGTGACACGCACGCCAAGGATCTTTGATGCGACGGTGATTTCATCCTTACGGCAAGGCACGACCTTCTTCGTTTCGGCCTGCATGATCGCCATCGGCGGCGGCGTGGCGCTGATCGGCAATGCGACACGGTTGGAAAGCCTGACATCCGATCTGCCGATCAGCACCGGAAGCCTGCCGGTCGAATTGCGGCTGACCTTGGCTTTGTTGTTCCTGTCCAATGCCTTGCTGAAATTCATCTGGGCGCATCGGCTGTTTGGCTATTGTTCGATCCTGATGGCGGCAGTGCCCAATAATGCCGATGATCCCTTGGCCTATCACCGCGCCTCGCAGGCGGCCGAGGTGAATATCACCGCCGGAAAAAGCTTCAACCGCGGGATGCGGTCGATCTATTTCGCGCTGGCCGCGGCGGCATGGCTGGCGGGGCCATGGGCTTTGCTATTGGGCACGCTGGCTTCCAGCCTGATGCTGTTGCGGCGCGAATTCGCCTCTTATTCCCGATCGGTCATCTTGCAGAATATGCCGGAAGAATAGATCAGCGCTTAGGCTGCAACCGGATGCGGCCTTCGATCAGCCATGCCGCCAAAGTCAGCCCGCCCATCAGCAACAGCCACGCCCAAGCGGGCAGCAAGGACCGCGCCGACAGGTCTTGGGTCACATAGGCTTCGCGCGGAGTGATCCCGATCCAGCCACGCCCCGATGCCAGCCGCCCTTCGCCCACATGGCGCAGATCGGGCTGGCCGTCGGACAGCCGCAACACCCCGCCTTGTCCTTGCGCGGCAATGGGCGCGAGCAGATCGCCCGAAGCCAAGGTTTCAACAAATTCGCGCGGCGCGGCGGGGCCTGCGGCCACCACACGGCCCAAGCCGTCCTGTTCAAGCCGATACAGCCCCAAATCTGCCGCATCCACCTGCGCCTCGAACCGGCCCGGAGCGGCCTGTCGCAGCGTGATCTCTTGCGTGCTGCCATCCGGCCTTGTCAGCCTTAGCACCGAAGGCGGTTGATCCGAAACCGTGCGCCGCGTGATCGTCAGCTTGCCGGATTTGAAAACGCCCTCAAGGATTTCTTCTTCCAGTTCAGGCTCTTTCAGCATCCAATGCGCCAGACGGCGCAGCAATTCCAGCTGCGGCCCGCCGCCATCATAGCCCCGCCCCCACAGCCAAGCCTGATCGGATGCCAGCACGGCGACCCGACCTTGCTCCACGCGGTTCAGGATCAAAAGCGGTTTGCCTTCCGCGCCTTGCATCACCACCTGCCCCGCCAAAGGATCGACCTCCACCATACGCAGCCAATGGCCCCAGCCCCCTTCGGGCGCCAAGGATTCCAGCCCTTCGGTCACCGGATGACGGCGGCCAAGGTCGGTCAGTTGCGGGCGGAACGGCCCCTCGATCACCCGCGTGGTGGGTGCCACCGGCAGCACCTCGGACAAGGGCGACCGCCACAGGCTGTCCACCGCGCCATATTCCGGCCCTGCGGCCACCAGCACGGTGCCACCTTCCTTCACATAATTAACGATATTTTCCAGATAACTATTGGGCAGGATGCCCCGCATCCGATAGCGATCAAAGATGATCAGATCGAATTCCTTGATCTTATCAATGAACAATTCCCGCGTCGGAAAAGCGATCAGCGACAGTTCGGACACCGGCACCCCGTCCTGCTTTTCCGGCGGACGCAGGATGGTGAAATGCACCAGATCAACGGATGCATCCGATTTCAACAGATTGCGCCAGACCCGTTCCCCTGCATGCGGCTCGCCCGATACCAGCAGCACGCGCAAGCGGTCGCGCACGCCGTTGATCTGCACGACGGCGGAATTGTTGCGATCAGTCAGTTCGGCTTCGGCGGCGGGCAGCGAAAACTGCACCACATTCTGCCCGCCATGTTGCAAGGTCAGCGGCAGCGACAGGTCTTCGCCCACCGGCACGCGGAAGCTTTTGGGGTCTTCCGCACCGATGGTGATGGTCAGATCGACCATTCCGGCCACGGAGGCGGGGCGCGGGCCTTGATCTTCCACGCGCAGGGTCAGCCGCAGCTCTTCGCCGATGATGGCAAAAGCGGGGGCATCCTTGATGACCAGACGGCGGTCCCAATCCTGCGGCGCGCCGGTCAGCAGGACATGCAGCGGCGCAGGCAATTGCGGCGCCAGCCCCGCATCATGCACACGGCCATCGGTGATCATCACCACACCTGCCAAACGCGCGCGCGGCTCAATCGCCATGGCTTCGGCCAAAGCGGTCATGGCCAAGCTGCCTGCGTCATCTTCCGCGTCATCCAAGGTGACGACGCGCAGTTCGGTATTGCCCAAAGCGGTGATCTGGCCCTGCAAGCGGTCCAGCGCCAAGCGGCTTTGTTCCGCCCGATCAGCAAGTTGGTTCGATGCGGTCCGGTCCACCACCGCGATCACGATATCGCTTTGCGCCAAGCGATCCTCGCGTTGCAGCGAGGGATTGGCCAAAGCCGCCAGCCCCGCAAGCAGCGCCAAGCCGCGCAGGGCCCAGCCCCCCAAGCCGCGCCACAGCGCCAGCAGCACCAGCATGACAGCCAGCCCCAGCAGCACATACAGCACCATGGCAGGGATCAGCGGCAGGAACAGAAGGCTTTGCGTCATTGTCCCAACCTATCCAGCAATGCAGGCACATGGACCTGATCGGATTTATAATTTCCAGTCAGCACATGCATGATAAGATTGACGCCGAAGCGATAGGCCATCTCGCGCTGATCTTCACCGGCAAAACCGCGCCCCACCGGCAGCAGCGGCAGGCCGTCATCATCAATCGCCCAAGCCCCCGCCCAATCATTGCCGCCGATCACCACGGGCGTCACGCCATCGTTCTGATTGCGAAACGGCATCGGATCGCCCGCCACAGGCGCTTGCCCCTGCCGCGCCGCCTCGACCCAGACCGCGCCTTGGCTTTGCCGACCGGGGAAATCCTGCAGCAGATAGAAGGTGCGCGTCAGCACATGGTCCTGCGGCATCACCTCGAGCGGGGGAATATCCAACCCCGCCGCAAGCCGTTCAAGATATTGGCTTTCCGCCGATGACCCACCCAGATCACCGTCCCGACTGTCAAAAAAGATCATACCGCCGCTGCGCATGTAATCGTTCAGTTTCGCATAGGCCTGTGCGGTGGGCAGCGGTTGCGAGTCGGAAATCGGCCAGTAGAGGAAGGGGAAAATGCTTAACTCATCCGCTTCGATATCGACACCCATCGGTTCTAACGGCTCGATCGAGGTGCGGGCATAAAGCACCTGCCCCAAGCCCTGCAGCCCCCGAAAGGCGGTGTCGTCAATCCCGTCATCCCCCGTCAGCACATGTGCCAGAACCACACCCCGCGTCGCATCCACCGCGAAACGCGTATCCGCAGGCGGCGGGCGCAGATTATCCTGCGCTTGCGACGGATGCGGCATGGCGCTGATCGCCACGGCCAGCCAGACTGCCAGCCGCCCGCCCTTGCGCCCCAAGCGCCCAGAAATCCACAGGGACGCCAGAATATCCAGCAACATCAATCCAATCGCCAGCGACAGCACCGGCCCCTTCAGATTGCGACTGGTTTCAACTGCCGCGCCTTCCACCGTCACTGCGGCAGGCCAACGTGCAGCGGTCAGACGGCGATCCGCGGTCATCGCATTCAAGGCAACCCGACGGTCGGGACCCGCATAAAGCCCCGGCGCCAATTCCAGATCCGGCCCCTTGCGCAGGGCTGCCGCCAAGGCGTCGCCCGCCACGCCGCCCCTGCCCTGCGCCTCATGACGCGCGCCATAGGCATCCAAGCTTACCTGCGGCACATAGGTCTGTCCGGTCAATTCCGTCATCGGATCAAGCGCTTGACGGGTCGATACCGCCAGCCTTTCCAGCATCTGCATGAACAATCCCGACAGCGGCAAAGTCGACCATTCGGCATTGGCGGTGACATGGAACAGCACCACCTGCCCCGTGCCGACCATCTTGCGCGTCACCAGCGGCGTGCCGTCTTCCAAAGCGGCGATGGTGCGTTCGCCCAAATCGGCATCGGGCTGCGCTAGAACTTGGGCAGTGATCTGCACATCGGGCGGGATCGTCAACCCGTAGAAGGGGCTGGTATCGGCAAACGGCGCGAGCGTTTTGGGATCACCCCAGCTCATCGCGCCGCCCAGGCTGCGCCCGCCTTCGCGCAGCCGCACCGGCATCAGGGGATCGTCATGGGGGCGACCGATATCGCTTGCCGCAAGGTCCGGTCCGGCAAAGCGCAGCAACAAGCCGCCGCCATCCAGCCAGTCCAGCACCGCATCGGTTTCCGCCTGCGATACCTTTGCCACATCCGCCAGAATGATCACATCCGGCGCGGCCCGCAGCACATCGCTCAAGGTGCCATCGACCAATTCCGCCACCGGTTGCAAGGCTTGGCGCAGGTAATGCGCAGGCTGCAACAGATTGGCGCCTTCACGGTCATCGCGTGCGGTGATCACCGCCACCTTGCGCCGTTTCAGGCTGTCATCGGTCAAGCTGACCGCGCCCGCCGATCTTTGACCGGCGATTTCAAAGCGATTGATCCGATTGCGCAATTCCGGAGGTAGATCCAGCACGACCTCTGTCTCGGCCTGCCCTGCCGCGAAGGCCAAAGGCTGGCGCGCCAGTTCGCGTTCGATCCCTGCCGGATCGGGGCCAAAGCCCGCGATTTCGGCTTGAAGGGGCAGGTCCGCAGGCAGCCGCGCGGCCCGCAGCGTGATCTTCCCATCGGCAAAGCGCGCCGGATACAAGGCCATAACCGGCCAAGCGGTCTGGAACACGCGCAGATCGCCCCGTTCTTGCAAGGCGCGCGCCAGATCGGCGCGACCCGTGTAATCCAAGCCGTCCGACAGCCAATAGCTGTCAAAGGCACCCTCCGGTAAGGCATCAGCCCATGCGCCCAGATCGCCCAATCCCATCGGCGCAGGCGCAAGGCCCGCAATCCGCGCCTGCACCGCTTCGGCGCTTTGGAATGACGCAGGTTCGACCCGATCGCTCAGCCGCATCAAAGCGACCGTACGCCCCTCGGACGCCGCCTGATCCAGCACTACGCCCAGACGTTCCATCCGGCGCGGCCAGTCCCGCGCATCGGCCCAAGTGCCATCCACCAGCAGCAACAGCGGCTTGTCCGACGCCAAAGCATCGCGCTGCGGATGGATCACCGGACCTGCGAAAGCGATGATCGCCAGCCCCAAAGCCGCCATCCGTAGCGCCAAAAGCCACCACGGCGTCTTATCGGCTTCGACCTCTGCATCCTTCAGACCCAAAAGCAAAGCGACCGCCGGAAACAGCCGTTTGACCGGCGCGGGCGGCACCGCGCGCAACAGCCACCACAAGACCGGCAGCGCCAAAAGCGCCGTCAAAAGCCAAGGCAGCGCAAATCCCAAGGGGCCCAGCATCACCATTCAACGGCCCCCTTGCAGCAGCGAATACAGCCACAGCAGCGCCAATTGCGGCGGCTGATCGCTGCGATGATGGCCGAATTGCCAACCCAGACGACGCGACAAGCGGTCCAGCTGATCGCGCCGCGCCGCCAAGCGATCCAGATAGCGCTGGCGCAGATCACCGGCTTGGCGGGTTTCATGCGCCAGACTGCCGCCGATGGATTGGAAGATCGTGCGACCGGCATAGGGGAATTCTTCTTCAGCCGGATCAAGCAGTTGCAGCAATATACCCTTCACTCCCCGATCCGCGGCCTGTGTCATGACCGCTTCGAGCGGGGCCAGATCGCCAAGGAAATCCGACACGAAGACCGCGCGGCCATGGGCGGTAAAGCCTTCGGCTTCGGGTGCGGCATAATCCGGCGGGGCTTGGGCTGCCGTCAGCGCCATCGCCAGTTGCAGGATCTGCGCCCGTCCCGCGCGGGGCGGGTGATCGGGGCCGACCAGCCCCACCCTTTCGCCGCCACGCAGCAAAGCCACCGCCACTGCCAGCCCCAACAGCCGCGCACGGTCGATCTTTTGCGGCAAGCCGTCCTGACTGGCAAAGCGCATCGACTGCCCGTCATCGATCCAAAGCGAGACCGATTGCGCCGCCTGCCATTCGCGTTCGCGCACGAAATGCTGGTCCGACCGCGCCGATCTGCGCCAATCCACCAGCCGTGCCGGATCCCCCGCAAGGGCCGGACGATATTGCCAGAATTCATCGCCCTGACCTGCCCGCCTGCGGCCATGACCACCGGGCAGCAGATTGGCCGCCAGATGTTCGGCAGATGCCAGCAAGGCGGGCAAGGCGCGGGCCAAAGCCTCGGCTTGGGGTTGCAGGTCGTAAACGGGGCGGTCTTGCGCCATGGGATTACGATCAGGCCGCCGCATCCAGCCCCAGAACGCGGGTGCTGACACGGGAAATCACGCCATCCAGACTTTCGCCCCGCGCCCGCGCGGCAAAGGACAAGGCCATGCGGTGCCGCAACACCGGACCGGCCAAAGCCGCCACATCGGCCAGCGACGGCGCGAGCCGCCCGTCCATCAAGGCCCGCGCCCGCACCATCAGCATCATGGCTTGCGCCGCACGCGGCCCCGGGCCCCAGGACAGGCTTGCTTCCAGATCGCGGCCTTCGGGCTCGCCCGGACGGCAGGAGCGCACCAGATCCAAGATCGCATCGACCACCTTGGTGCCAACCGGCATCCGCCGCAGCAGGTTTTGCGCCGCCAGTAGATCATCCGCCGTGAAAATCTGCGGCGCGCGGGCATCCGATGCACCGGTGGTGGCAAGCAGGATGTCGCGTTCGGTCTGGCGCGACGGATAGCTCACATCGACCTGCACCAAGAAACGGTCAAGCTGCGCTTCGGGCAAGGGATAGGTGCCCTCCTGTTCGATCGGGTTCTGCGTCGCCAGCACATGGAAGGGCCGCCCCAAGGGACGATGTTCGCCCGCAATGGTCACTTCCTTTTCCTGCATGGCTTGCAGCAGCGCCGATTGGGTGCGCGGGCTGGCACGGTTGATTTCATCGGCCATCAGCAATTGGCAGAAGATCGGCCCTTCGATGAAGCGGAAGGCGCGGCTGCCGTCGGCATTGGCTTCCAACACTTCGGACCCCAGAATATCGGCGGGCATCAGATCGGGCGTGAACTGGATCCGGCTGCCTTGCAGGCCCATCACGGTCGACAAGGTATCGACCAGCCGCGTCTTGCCCAGACCCGGCAGACCCACCAACAGCGCGTGACCGCCACAGAGCAAAGCCCCCAGCACCAGATCGACCACTTGGTCCTGCCCGATGAAGCGGTGATTGATCGCCGCCTTCGCATCGGTCAGCTTGCGACCCAAAGCCTCTATTTCGGAGACGAGGTCCTGGACGGCATCAAGCGGGGTGTCATCGGCCATGGCAACATCTCCTTGCGGTTCTTATCTATGGCATTAGACCTAAACTATTGACGCTGCACAAATGCGAAAAAGGGAGGCAGGACAAATGATTGTGAAACTTGACCCCTCATCTGGTGATCCAAGCCGTCCCGACGTCACCCCAAGCCTAGATATGGCCGCAGGATTGACCGAAGTGCAGCGCCAGACCAAGAAGGGCCCGCCGCCCGTGCATCTGTGGAACCCGCCCTATTGCGGCGAGATGGATATGCGGATCGCGCGCGACGGCACATGGTATCACGAAGGCGGCCCCATCGGGCGGCCCGCGATGGTGAAGCTGTTTTCATCGATCCTGAAGCTGGAGGAGGGTCGCTATTATCTGGTGACTCCGGTCGAAAAAGTCGGCATCCAAGTCGAAGACGCGCCGCTGATCGCCTGTGATCTGGACGCCTCGGGCACCGGCCGCGACCAAAGTCTGACCTTCACCACCAAGACCGAAGATCAAGTGATCGCAGGTCCCGAGCATGCGATCCGCATCACCCTTGATCCGGAAAGCGGCGCGCCCTCGCCCTATGTCCACATCCGTCGCGGGCTTGAAGCGCGCATCGACCGCAAGACTTTCTATCGTCTGGTGGAACTTGGCGTGCAGGAAGAGGTTGACGCCACCCCATGGTTCGGCGTCTGGTCTGCAGGTGTGTTCTTTCCCCTTCTCCCCTCAGCCGATTTGACCTGATGCCCCGTTTCGCTGCCAATCTGACGATGCTTTTCACCGAAGTGCCGATCCTGTCGCGCCCCGAGCTTGCCGCTCAGGCGGGATTTGACGGCGTGGAAATCCTGTTTCCCTATGAACAGCCGACGGCGGAGTGGGAAAAGGCGCTGGACGGGATGCCTTTGGCGCTGATCAATACGCCACCGGGCAATTGGATCGCGGGGGATCGGGGTTTTGCCGCGGTTCCAGGCGAAGAGGCGCGCTTTCGCGACGGCTTCTTGCGCGCGGCGGATGTGGCGACACGGCTGAAGGCGGAACGGATCCACGTGATGGCAGGGGTTGCGCGCGGACCTGTGGCCGAACAGACCTATCTGGAAAACCTGACATGGGCGGTCGAACAGGCGCCCGAGATGGCCTTGATGCTGGAACCGATCAATGCCGAAGACATTCCGGGCTATTTCCTGAACGATTTCGATCAGGCCGCGCGGATGCTGGATGATCTGAACCTGCCCCAGCTTGGGTTGCAATTCGATCTGTGGCATGCGGCGCGGATTCACGGCAATGCGGAACTGGTCTGGGAAGATCACAAGGACCGCATCCGCCATGTGCAGATCGCGGGCTTCCCCGCGCGCAACGAACCCGGTGGCGGCGGCTTCGATCTGCCGCGGATGTGCGCCGATCTGGATCAGACGGCCCCTGACGTCTGGGTATCGGCGGAATACCGGCCCCAGCGCGCGACCGTGCATGGGCTGATGTGGCTCGCCGCCCTGAAGGGACGCAGCCTGACCATCGGCGAATAGGCGCTTCGCCCTTGCCCAAAGCGCTCAAATTGGGCAAAGGTTTCCCTGCGGCAATAGCGCGCGGCGCGCCGATCAATGACTCGCCCCAAGACCCTGCCAAAAGACCCTGCCCAAGGACCAAGACATGAGCATCGAAGCCCCCGAAACCCAAGTCGTGACCAGCTGGAAGATCGCCTGTGACGGCGGCGAAGCTGCGCTTGGCCATCCGCGCGTCTGGCTGACCATTCCGGTCGAAACCGGCTATGTCGAATGCGGCTATTGCGACAAGCGCTTCGTGATCGACCGCGATCATGCGCATGACGATCATTGAACGCTTAGGCACTGATCGCTCAAGCCACTAGAAAATATCAATACGACACGTGGCGGGTGGGCATTTGCCCACCCTTTCCCTGTTGTCAGGGTCACGCCAAAGCCACCTCGTATTGCGGGGCCATAGCGGGCAGAGCCGACAGGCCCAAAGCCGCAACCATCAGCTGCGCGGATTCATTGGCGGGATGCGATCCCAGCACCAGACGCGCACGGCCTTCGTTATTGACCAAGACCTTCGCGCCTTCGATCAGCGCGCGGCCAATGCCTTGGCGACGCAGCGGCTGCTGCACGAAAAGCTGCACGATTTCATAGCCATGCTTGCCCGACAGCATGTCGGTTTTCAGCATCATCAAGGCGTATCCGACCGGATGGCGCAGCGGGCTATTGTCCAAGGTCGCCACCAGCAGACGCGCACCGGGGCCTTGCAGCGCGATACGGCGCAAAGCATCGGGGGTGATGGTCGGGTCTTCATGCTGATGGGCCGCCAAAGCGATCAACATGCGATGCACTTCGGGCAGATGATCAGGGGCTGCCAAGCGGATGGTAACGGCGGCGGTTTTGGTGGTGGTCATCGTCGGGCTCCGGTAATCGGGGGCCCCGCGCGAGGGAACCTACACAATCAGCCAGACCCTCGCGGGCGGCCTATGGGGTTCACTTTTCGTCAGAAAGCTGCCCGGCCGCCTATATGGCGTCGGTCCAATAAAACGAGAAATAGGTGTTCATCGGGTACAGCATGGTCGGATCATTGCGCCTGCATCCACGTCACGTCAAGCCCTTTCTCATGCAAGGCCCACCATTTCCTGCCACGCATCTTGCCTTTGTCTGGCACGGGACGACCTTTCATGGCATGAACAGGCAACACCAGAATACTAGCGGAGATAGGCCCATGACATTCGGCAAAGGCTGCCACCTTCATCTGATCGACGGATCGGCCTATATCTTCCGCGCCTATCATGCCTTGCCGCCGCTGACGCGCAAATCCGACGGTCTGCCGGTCGGGGCGGTGGCCGGTTTCTGCAATATCCTGTGGAACGAACTGACCCGCGCGGGTCGCGACGAATGCACCCATATCGCGGTGGTCTTCGACCATTCCTCGATTACCTTCCGCAATGCGATCTATCATCTTTACAAGGCCAACCGTCCGGAATTGCCGGAAGATTTGCGCCCGCAATTCCCCCTGACGCGAGAGGCGACCCGCGCCTTCAACGTGGCCTGCATCGAAATCGAAGGCTTCGAGGCTGACGACATCATCGCCACTCTGGCCCGCCAAGCCCGCGAGGCAGGCGGCGAAGCGACCATCATTTCATCGGACAAGGACCTGATGCAACTGGTCGGCGATGGCGTCGACATGCGCGATCCGATGAAAGACAAGAAAATCGGCATCGACGAGGTGTTCGAAAAATTCGGCGTCGCCCCCAATCGCGTGGTCGATGTGCAATCCTTGGCAGGCGATTCTGTCGACAACGTGCCCGGTGCGCCGGGGATCGGGCTGAAGACGGCGGCTTTGCTGATCAACGAATATGGCGATCTGGAAACGCTGCTGGAACGCGCAGGCGAAATCAAACAGCCCAAGCGCCGCCAAGCGTTGATCGACAATGCCGAATTGATCCGCATTTCCAAGCGCTTGGTTCAATTGGACGATCAGGTGCCGCTCGACTTCGCGCTGGACAGCCTTGAGGTGAAGCAGCCCGAGCCGGACAGCATTCTGGCCTTCCTGAACGCAATGGAATTCCGCACGCTGACCAAGCGCGTGGCCGACAAGCTGAATGTCGAAGCGCCCACCGCCGCTGCCCCTGCTGCTGCCGCCACAGTGGCCATCGCCACTGCGCCAACGGCTGCGCCCGCCGCGCTGCCGTTTGACCATTCCTCTTACGAACGCGTATCCGATCTGGACGCTTTGACCCGCTGGATCGCGCATATCCGTGAACGTGGCCATGTGGCGATCGACACCGAAACCACCTCGCTGGACGAGATGCAGGCCGAATTGGTCGGGATTTCGCTGGCGGTGGAGGCGGGCCGCGCCTGCTATATTCCGCTGAACCATCGCAGCGGCGAAGACGATTTGTTCGGCACGGCCAGCCTGCATGACGGCCAATTGCCGCTGCAACAGGTGCTGGACCTGCTCAAGCCCGTGCTGGAAGATCCGGCGGTGCTGAAAATCGGCCAGAATATGAAATACGACTGGAAGATTTTCGCCCGCCACGGCATCCGCATGGTGGGTTTGGAAGACACCATGCTGCTGTCCTACGTGATGCAGGCGGGGCTGAATACGCATGGCATGGACACGCTGTCGGATCTTTATCTGGGCCACCAGCCGATCCCGATCAAAACCCTGATCGGTTCGGGCAAAAGCCAGATCACCTTCGACCGCGTGGCCATCGATGATGCGGTGAAATATGCCGCCGAAGATGCCGATATCACCTTGCGCCTGTGGCAGCTCTTCAAGCCGCAACTGCACCAGAAGCAGGTCACCACCGTCTATGAGACACTGGAACGCCCGCTGATCCCCGTGCTGGCCGATATGGAAATGGCCGGCATCAAGGTCGACCGTGAAATCCTGTCGCGCATGTCCAACGCTTTTGCCCAGAAAATGGCAGGGCTGGAGGATGAGATCAAGGAACTGGCAGGTCAGCCCTTCAACGTGGCAAGCCCCAAGCAATTGGGTGAGATTCTGTTTGAAAACATGGGTCTGCCAGGTGGCAAAACCGGCAAGACCGGCGCTTACGGCACTGGCGCGGATGTGCTGGAAGACCTGACCACCTTGGCCGATAGCCACCCGCAAGGCGCGCGACTGGCGGCAGCGGTGCTGGATTGGCGCGGCATGGCCAAGCTGAAATCCACCTATACCGACGCGCTGCAAGACCATATCGACCGCGATACCGGACGGGTCCATACCTCTTATTCGATGGTGGGCGCGGTGACGGGGCGGCTGTCCTCGACCGATCCGAACCTGCAGAACATCCCCGTGCGCACCGAAGATGGCCGCCGCATCCGTGAAGCTTTCGTGGCCCCCGCAGGCCGCGTGTTGGTCAGCCTTGACTATAGCCAGATCGAATTGCGCATTCTGGCCCATGTCGCCGATATCCCCGCCCTGCGCCAAGCCTTCAAGGATGGCATCGACATCCACGCGATGACCGCATCGGAAATGTTCAACGTGCCGCTGGCGGATATGACGCCGGAAATCCGTCGTCAGGCGAAGGCGATCAACTTCGGTGTGATCTATGGCATCTCGGGATTTGGCCTTGCGCGCAACTTGCGTATCCCGCGCGCGGAAGCCCAAGGCTTCATCGACCGCTATTTCGAGCGTTTCCCCGGCATCAAGGAATATATGTCGGAAACTGTAAAGTTTGCGCAGGAAAACGGCTATGTTCAGACCCTGTTTGGTCGCAAAATTCATACGCCGGAAATCAACGCCAAAGGCCCCGGAGCCGGTTTCGCCAAACGCGCGGCCATCAACGCGCCGATCCAAGGCACCGCTGCCGACATCATCCGCCGTGCGATGATCCGCATGCCCGAGGCCATCCGCGATCTGGACTGCAAGATGCTGCTACAGGTGCATGATGAATTGCTGTTCGAAGTGGCCGAAGATCAAGCCGATACGCTGATCACCCGCGCGCGCGAGGTGATGGAAGGCGCGAATATGCCGGCGATCCAATTGTCGGTGCCGCTGGTGGTGGATGCGGGCAAGGGCAAAAGCTGGGCCGCCGCACATTAAATGGTAGAAGCCCCCCGCATAACCTGCGGGGGGAGTTTTATGTTTTAAGATCAGTGCTTTTCCAGCATCCGACCCAAGAGGCGACCGCCAAGCAGGTGCAAATGGTAATGCGGGACTTCCTGCATCCCATGGGTCCCCGCATTGGTAATCGCGCGGAAACCTTCAGCCCCATCCAAGCCCATATCCGCACAGATTTTCGCGGCGGCACGGTGGAAATCAACGATTTCAGCATCCGAGCCATGCGCCGCGAAATCCGCGAAATCGACATAAGCGCCTTTCGGGATCAGCAGCACATGCACCGGAGCCGCCGGAGAAATGTCATGGAACGCAAGGCTATGCTCGGTTTCCAGCACCGTCTTGTTGGGAATTTCACCACGCAGGATGCGCGCGAAAATATTGTTGGGATCGTAGGTCTTGGCCATGTCTGCGGTCCGTATCTCTAATCCATGAACAGATGGGGTGTGGCCGCGATCTCTCGGGCCAATGCCAAATCGATACCAAGGAAAGCGGCCAGAGGCACGGCATTTTCCTCTGCATCCGCGCTTTCGCGCATACGGTAGTGATGCGCAAAGCCTGCGTCGCGCAGCCGATTGCTTTCATAGGTCACATCATAGCGGATGGTCGGCAGTAAGCGCTCCACCGTATCGGCGGGGGATTGGTCCGACACCAGACCGACGCGCGTGGCATGGCCCAAAAGGAAGTCATCCGAATATTCGCAGATGATCTCCAACAGCCGCACCTGCGCCTTGTCATTGTAGAAATCATGCATCAGATCGATGCTGGCGGGGTCAATGCAGCAGATCATGCGATCCGACTTCCAATAATCGAACATCATCCGCATCAAGGCCCTACGATGGCGCGTGCGTTTTTCCAAGGTGGATTGGATGCCACCCAGATCGGGCAAATCGGTCTCTGCCTCGTTATAAAGATAGGCCACCACCGGCATATTGCACAGATGTTGCGCGCGATAGATCAGCCGTTTGGCCACATGCCATTTCTTGCAAGTGACAATCAGCAGCCGCCTTTCGCTGCCCAAACTGGCCTCACGCTCCCAGAACCTTGATGCAAATCTGCGCCCCACCCGCCCGCGACCGGCCAAGAAGGTATAAAGCTTGCGGCCTTCGTTCGAGATTTGGAAGCCAACCCCTTCACCGGTATAAAGCGCCCCAAGCCTTTGTTTTAAGTCCAAAGCCAAAGGGCTGATCTTGCGGGCGAAGAGATAATCCTGCGCCAACAGCAGATCGTAATGGTCGTTATAGAAGGTCACCGGCATCCCGTAATCGGTGAACATCAGGAAGGTCGGGCTACGCGAGCGGATCTGATGGTCGGGCACCAGATGGCGCACCAAAGTCTGGAAGAAGGTTTCGTCCGCAATCCATGTCCGTCTAAAAAACCTTATGACATCAGGACGTTGATTACAGAATGCCATGATCTTTTCGACCGTATCGCGCCGCAGACACCACCATTGCGATCCGATTTGGATCTGCAGATCGGCAGGCGGTTTGCGCGCCAGCCCCAAGCGCTTTTGCCACTCCATCGCACGGTAAAACCACGCCTTATGCGTACGTTCATTAAAATAATGCCGATAGATCAGGCGTTCTTCGCGAATACCGGTCTTGATCCAGCCGGATGTGAAGAAATCCACCGCCTCGATATAATCCGCCGCGTCACGGTCCAGCAGGTCATGCGCGAATTGCGCCGATTTGATCGGCATGCAATCACCCGACAGCAGATAGAAATGTGTCGCGGACGGAAATTGGCCAAGCGCGGTGTCCAATCCCAGCAGGGTTGCCGCCACCAAGCCCCATTCACCCCAGCCACAGCGCAGACGCTTCTTGGTGAAAGCGATGGCGCTATTGGGAGACAAGGCTTTGTATATCTTGTCGAATTCGACGCTGGGCGCATTGCGGTCGAAGTGGATAACCACATAGTCCCCGCCCGCCGCCAGGCGTTCAGCCTGTGCGATCACGCCGTCTGAATCTTTATGCGTCAGCAGAATATAGGCGATGCGGGCCATGGGCTGCGATGTCAAATGTCAGGAAAAATGCAAAGTCACAGCTTGCTTTATAGGCCCTAGGCCCTTCAGAGTATATTTGCATTTTAGACAATATCGCCCGCATTGGAGGGGACGGATGGGTTATCCCGGCACATGGATGACGCTGAGCGAAAGCATGGTCTATCGCGTGGTGCCCAAATGCGCTTGCTCCAGCATCGGCCAGATCATGTATTACGTTGATAACGGTAAGTTTTTCGACGGCGACATTCATGATGCCACCAGCGGTCTGCACAAATGGGCGCAACCCGAAAGCCAGCCCCTGCTTGAAGCGAATATCGGCACGCATAAATCCTTCGCCTTCAGCTGCGTGCGCAATCCCTATCAGCGCATCCTGTCGTCCTTCTTTGATAAAATCGCGGGGATTCAACGCAATGGGCGGCGCTATCGCGGCAATCTTGTGCCGCAACTGGCCCAGAAATACGGCGTGGAGGTCGGCAGTCCGGAGGATAATTTCGATTTCGATCAAATCAAAAGTTTCCGCCGTTTCCTGCTGTTCGCCCGCGACACCATCCGTTTTCGCAAGCCGATGGAGCCGGATATTCACTGGTCACCCATGTCCAGCCATTTGGCGACCTTCATCGTTAACGGCGGACGCTTCGACCGGATCTTCTTCACCGAAGACTTCAATACAGGGATGCAAAGCGTGCTGGATGCGACCCAGCAGCGCCATCCTATCGATCTGGCGACCATGCCGCGCTTCAACGAAAGCGAAGGCCACGGCCCCAAACGCGCGCATCCGGTTGAAGATTACTTCGACGATCTATCGCATCATCTGATATGGGAAATCTACAAGAAGGACTTCCAATTGTTCCGCTATGACTTCGGCAATCCGGCGCGGAAAATGGCGAAAAGCGAGGTCGATTTGGCTGAGATCCACGCCAAGCTCGACGATTAGGTCGATAATTTTCCGACATTTGCCTATGAAAAAGCGCAGGGAAATCCCCTGCGCTTTAACTTTTCGAACTATCAGGCTTAGATCAGGCCGTTCCCAGCGAACAACGCTTTCACATCGGTTTCGGGACGCGCGCCATAGTGGCTGATGACCTCTGCCGCAGCGACACAGCCCATGCGGCCTGCGATTTGCAGATCGCGACCGCTGACCAGACCATAGATGAAGCCTGCCGCGAATTGATCGCCCGCGCCGGTCGCATCAACCGGCACCACCTGCGTCACCGGAACGGACACCACATCAGTGCCACGGCGGATCACAACTTCCTTGCCCGATCGGGTGCAGGCGATCAGCGGGATTTCCTTGGACGCAATATCCAGCGCTTCGGCCAGATCGCATTCATACAAAGCCGCCCATTCGTGTTCATTGCCGATCACGAAGTCCAACTCTTTGACCAGACGGCGGAAAGCGTCGCGGTGACGGTCAACGCAGAAGGGGTCCGACAGGCTGACACCCGCTTTGCCGCCCGCATCGCGGCACAGCTGGGCGGCACGTTCGATCGCCCGCATGCCTTGGTCTTTGTCGTAGAGATAGCCTTCGATGAACAGCACTTCGGTATTGCCGGCCACGTCATCCGACACGTCATCCGGACCCAGTTCCGAGGAAATGCCCAGATAGGTGTTCATCGACCGCTCGCCATCGGGCGAGACGAAGATCATCGAACGCGACGACGGGAGTTCGCCGCCCGCAACCGGCGCATTGGGGAAATCGGTGCCGCCTTCGGTCATCGCCTTGGCATAGAACTGGCCAAGTTCGTCATCCTTGACGCGACCGATAAAGGCCGTGCGCAGACCCAATTCGCCCAAGCCCGCCAAGGTGTTGGCAACAGAGCCGCCAGCGGCCTGCGTGCGTTCGGTCATCGCGTCGTAAAGCGCCACGCCGCGGGCTTCATCGACCAGCTGCATGATGCCCTTATCGATGCCCATATCGGACAGGAAAGCATCCCCCGCAGGCGAGATCACATCGACGATGGCATTGCCGATGCCGACGGCCTGATACTTTTTCACAGGTTTTTCTCCTCGTATTGGCACCACTCGTGGATCGGACAGATCCCGCAACGCGGGCTGCGCGCGGTGCAGATATAGCGGCCATGCAGGATCATCCAGTGATGCGCATGGAATTGGAATTCGGCCGGAACGTGGTCTTCGATGGCCCGCTCCACCACATCGACATCCTTGCCGGGGCAGATGCCGGATCGGTTGCCAAGGCGGAAGATATGGGTGTCGACCGCCTGTGCGGGCTGCTTGAACCACATGTTCAGCACCACATTGGCGGTCTTGCGCCCCACGCCTGGCAACGATTGCAGGGCAGCGCGGGAGGACGGCACCTCGCCGCCGTATTCTTCCACCAAAATGCGGCTTAACTTGATGACATTCTTGGCTTTGTTGCGGAACAGGCCGATGGTCTTGATATGATCGATCACGCCCTCTTCGCCCAAGGCCAGCATCTTGGCGGGGGTATCGGCGATCTTGAACAGTTCTGCCGTGGCGCGGTTGACACCCTTGTCGGTCGCTTGCGCCGACAGGGCCACGGCCACCACCAAAGTGAAGGCATTGACGTGATCCAGCTCGCCCTTCGGCTCCGGTTCCGCCTCGCGGAAACGGGAGAAGACGGCATGCATGGCGTGATAATCGAGTTGCTTGACCATGGTTTGTGCTGACCACATCCCTTGGCCGCAAGCAAGCCATTTGGCGCAGGATTCGGGTCGCGAATTGCCGCAATACCCCTTATTTTACGACCCAAAGGAGCCAGCCATGACCCAGACGCCCCCCAGCTATCACTATGGCCTGATCGCCCGCGCCATCGCGGAATTGGACGCAGCCGAGACGCCTTTGTCGCTGGCCGATCTGGCCATGCGCATGGGGATGAGCGAGGCGCATTTCCAACGGCTGTTCAGCCAATGGGCGGGCGTCAGCCCCAAGCGCTATCAGCAATATCTGGCCTTGGGACAGGCGAAGGAAATGCTGGCCCGCCATGCCACGACCTTGGAAACCGCTGATGCGGTTGGCTTATCCGGCGGTGGGCGGCTGCATGATCTGTTTGTTGCCTGGCAAGCCATGAGCCCGGGCGATTATGCCAAAGGCGGCGAAGGGTTAACCCTGTCTTATGCCTGGTGCGACAGCCCTTTCGGTCCGGCCATCGTCATGGCCACCGAACGCGGCATCTGCGGCTTGGGCTTCGCCGCCGAAATGGGCCGCGACGCCGCCTTCGAAGACCTGCGGCGGCGCTGGCCGCGGGCCAGCTATCGCGAGGATCAGGCGATGATCGCCCCGCTGGCCGCCCGCGCCTTCGGACGCGATGCAACGGCCAAGACGCCGCTGTATCTGATCGGCGCGCCGTTCCAGTTGCAGGTCTGGGAAGCGCTGCTGGCGATTCCCGATGGGCAGGTGACAACCTATGGCGACATCGCCCGCTTCATCGGCAATCCCAAAGCGGTGCGCGCAGTGGGCACCGCCATCGGGCGCAATCCGGTGGCTTTGTTGATCCCCTGCCACCGCGCCTTGCGAAAGGGCGGTGCCTTGGGGGGCTATCACTGGGGGCTGCCGATCAAACGCGCCATCCTTGCCCGCGAAGCCGCACAGGCCGAGGCCTAACTGTCACGTCGCGAGAAGTTTACGCAAAAACTTGCCCAATGAAGATGCGATCTGTGCCAACCTTTGCGCTATTGATATAAACCAACCAAGCCGGATCACATATCCGGCACATCCAAAGGGCGCTTGCATCCGCAGGCGTCGAAGACCGGCAAAGAGGCGGCATATGACCTTCAAGACCCCCCTTCTCGTATCGATGGTTTCGCTGATGGCGTTGACCGCCTGCGTGGACCCCAACAATTACGCGAATGATCCCACCGCACGTCAGCGCCAAGGCGCGATCATGGGCGGCGTGACCGGTGCGCTGGTCGGCGCAAGCTCCAGTAACGACCGCATCGAAAAAGCGGCAATCGGCGGCGTGCTTGGCGCCTTGGCCGGTGGCGCGATCGGCGCGACGCTGGATCAGCAAGCGGCGGAACTGCGCGGCTCGATCAACAACCCGAATATCTCGGTTACCAATCACGGTGACTACCTGACCGTGAACATGCCGCAAGACCTGCTGTTCGCAATCGATAGCGCCTCGCTGCGCCCCGACCTGCGTTCGGATCTGGGTGCCGTGGCTTCCAGCCTGCTGCGCTATCCGAACAGCCGCATCGAAGTGGTCGGCCACACCGACAACACCGGCTCGGCACAGCACAACTACCAGCTGTCGCAGCGCCGTGCAGGATCGGTCGCAGGCGTGCTGACCGGCAATGGCGTGCCGGCAAACCGCGTCAGCATCTATGGCCGCGGTTTCGATCAGCCCATCGCATCGAATGCAACCGAAGCTGGCCGCGCACAGAACCGTCGCGTGGAAATCATCATCCGCCCGACCCGGTAATCGATCTTACATTAAGTCAGAAAAGCCGCCCTTGGGGGCGGCTTTTTTCATCTGGCATCGGGCCTCGGGCAAAAGAAAAACCGCCCCCGAAGGAGCGGTTTTCCAATTTTACCCGAGGCTTGCGCTTCAGTGCAGTTTCGCACCAACTTGGGCGATCGCCGCATCGATCGAAGCCGCCGCCGATGCCGGAGTTGCCTGCTTGGCGAGGATATCGCCCGCAGCCGCCACAGCAACCGAAACAGCTTGGTCGCGCACTGCACGAACGGCCGAAGCCTCGGCAGCAGCGATTTGCTCTTCGGCAGCGGTCAGACGACGCGCGATCGATTCCGCCAATTCCACTTTCGCAGCAGCCGCAGCCTGTTCCGCTTCCGACTTGGCACCCGAAACGATCCGGTCTGCCAGTTCTTTCACTTCTTTCTGCTTGCGCTCATACGAGGCGAGCAGGGCTTTGGCTTCTTCACGCAGGGCGCGGGCTTCTTCCAGATCAGCTTTGATCTGGGCCGCACGACCGTCAAGAAGACCTGCGATCTTCGCCGGAACCTTTGCATAAAGCAGGATGCCGATGAAGATAAGGAAGGCGATGGTCACGACGAAGTCGGTGTTCTTCAGGCTGAAGAACGGACCCGAGGCGGCCATTGCAGGCGAAGCTGCGAGCAGAGCGATTGCAAAAGCAAGTTTCTTCATCGCTTTACCCTTTCAGCTGTGCGTTGACTGCAGCTTCGACGCTTGCAGCATCGACCGAACCGCCCAAAGCCGAAACCAGCTCGGCTGCGGTGTCTTTCGCCACCACCGAAACGGCTTCCAGCGCACCGGCACGGATCTCAGCGATACGTGCTTCGGATTGGTCAGCTTTTGCTGCGATCTTGGCATCGGCGTCAGCCATTGCTACGTCCAGCTCGCGCTGGATGGCAGCTTTCGCTTCGGCAACGATACGGTTCGCGTCAGCCTTGGCTTGCGCCAGAGCTGCTTCATACGCCCGTTCTGCATCCTGCGCCTTGAGCTTCAGCTCTTCGGCAGCAGCCAGATCGTTGGTAATGGTACCCTGACGTTCCGCCAGAACCGCGCCAATGCGCGGCAAGGCGATACGCGACAGGATCAAAAAGGTCAAAACCAGCGCGACGACAACCCAGAACACGAGGTTGGGCATCCAGTCAGCGCAGATTTGCGGCATGCCTAGGGCGCTACCATGCTCGTTCAAGCACATGCCGGCGGCTGTTGTCTCAGTTGCCATCTTGTCCTCCGTCGGACCCTTAGAACTTTGAAAGGGGCGCTACGAGACGTAGCGCGCCCTTCCTACGCAAGGATTCGAAGGCCTAATTAGGCAGCGAACATCAACAGCAGAGCGACCAGGAACGAGAAGATGCCCAGAGCTTCTGCGAATGCCAGACCGATGAACAGGGTCGCGGTTTGCGATGCTGCTGCCGACGGGTTGCGCAGTGCGCCCGCAAGGTAGGTTGCTGCGACGTTACCAACGCCGAGTGCCGAGAGGCCCAGGCCGATGGCTGCGAAGCCAGCGCCGATGAACTTGCCGAGAGCTGCTGCTGCGAGGACTTCCATGTTGATACTCCTTACGATGGAATTCTGTGTATATAGGAATGACTTGCGTCGGTGCTTGGGGCTGGGATCAGCCCCAAAGCGGGTTAGTGGCTCGGATGCAGAGCATCCTTGAGGTAGACGCAGGTCAGGATCGTGAAGACGTAAGCCTGGATCACAGCCACCAGCACTTCGAGTGCGTAGATCGCGGTGATAGCCAAGATCGAAGGCGGAGCGGTCGCGGCGATAGCTGCGAAGGCTGCGAAAACCTTGATAACGGTGTGGCCCGCGGTGATGTTGCCAGCAAGACGGATCGAGTGGCTAACCGGGCGCACGAAATAGGAGATGACTTCGATGACAGCGATGATCGGGCGCAGCGCCAGCGGCGCGTCTTTCATCCAGAACAGGCCAAGGAAATGCGCGCCGTTCTTGTAGAAGCCGATACCGGTGATCAGGATGAACACGCCAAAGCCCAGAACCGCAGTCACTGCGATATGCGAGGTCGGCGAGAACGAACCGGGGATCAGCGCCAGAAGGTTGGACGCCAGAATGAACGAGAATAGGGTCATGATCCACGGGAAATGCTTCACCGCGTCATGGCCGGACACGTCTTCGATCATCTTGTGGATGAAGCCGTAGAAGACTTCGCCGATCGATTGCGAACGGCTCGGCACCACTGCGCGACCGCGCGACCCCAAGACGAAGACCGCAGCCACTGCCAGCACAGCCAGCAACATCCACAAAGTGGCGTTGGTGGGGGTATACCAATGCACCGGGCCGTCGCCGAACAGCGGCTTCACGATGAATTGGTCCATGGGGTGGAATGACAACCCGCCGCTTTGTGCTTCTTCAGCCACGTTTCTCTTCCTCTGCAAGGCCGGCCTCTTGGGCCACCCGTCGATCCTGCAACTCTTTGGCCGACCGCATCATGGTTTTGACACCCGCGATAAAGCCAAATCCGATGAACAGCACCAGAAAGATGGGCTTCGTCCCGAACAACCAGTCGAGCCCCATTCCGATGCCAAGGCCAAGCACAAGCCCGGCCACTAACTCTGTCACCATCCGCCAAGCGTGTTGCACTTGGGAATAGTCTTTCTTCATGTGGCTCTCTTCGACCTGAGCGCCCTTCGCTTTCGCGATCCGCGCCTCAAGGGCACGAAGCCGGTCTTGGGAGGGATCGTTTTGCGGGTCGGTCAAGGCTTAAGCCCCCACATGTTTGGTTGAGGCGGTGCTACAGGCTGGGGGGCAATGAGTCAAGCAATCGAGAGGAGTTAAAATTTCATTTGAAATCAATGTATTGAAAAACGCCCTTCTTGTAACTTTGCGCCAAAGGCGGTCATAGCCCCCTCCCCTCTTATTCAACCCTGCGGTTGATTGTCGGAAAAGGCCGGATTCCCGCGTGAACGCTCAACCATTCAGTTGACCTTTTTTGCCCGTCATGTCCTAGTCTTGCACCATGAGCGATCACCTTTCCGCCGTCTTCGCAGCCCTTGCCGACCCGACCCGTCGGGCGATTTTGGCCATGCTTTTGGAAGACGATATGGCGGTCACCGATGTCGCCACCCCCTTCGACATGAGCCTTGCCGCCATTTCCAAGCACCTAAGCGTGCTGGCCGAAGCGGGACTGATCAGCCGTGAAAAGCGCGGTCGTGTGATCTGGTGCAAGCTGGAGCCGGACGCCTTGCGCGAGGCATCGGTCTGGATGCAGGGCTTCGGCCAATTCGAACCCGTCGATCTGGACAGTTTCGAACGCTTCCTTGAAGCCGAGCTGACCGATCTGGCGCAAGAAGAAAGCCCCGCCGGATAACCGGACGGGGCTTCATGCTTGGGCGCGGCACGCGGGATCAGAATTCCGGCGTCACACCGGGCAGACGCAATTCGCGCATCAGCTCGCGCACTTCCTGACGTGCGGCCACGTTCGAAATGTTCAACTGATCCACGCCGGTATCTTTCAGATCCAGCAGCGTGATTCCGCGCGGGAACAATTCGCGGAAAATGACCCGTTCCGAGAAGCCAGCCGCCACCCGAAAGCCGATGCGACGCGACAGCTCTTCCAAGGCGGCGCCCACCTTCTTCTTGTTGTGCATGGCCTGTGCGCCCAGACGGTTGCGCAAGACGATCCAATCGATCGGCTTCAGCCCCGCTTGTGCGCGCAACTGGCGGGCATTCCACACCATTTCGGAATAGATCGACGGACCCAGCACCTTGCCGCTATCGGCATCGGTGCGCGCCAGCAGATCGAAATCGATGAAGCTGTCGTTCAGGGGCGTGATCAGCGTATCGGCCAGAGAATGGGCCAATTGGCTGAGCCGCGTGTGGCTGCCCGGACAATCGATCAGCACGAAATCCGACACCGCATCCAAAGATGCCACCGTCGCCGACAGGCGCGCGTCATAGGAGTTTTCCCCCGGCAGCATATCGACCGGATCTTCTTCCGGCAGATCGCGGTAATCCGGCACCGGCAGGCTAAGGCCTGCGCGCGCGTTATAGGCGCGACGGTTCTCGATATAACGGCCAAAGCTCTTTTGGCGCAGGTCCAGATCGACCGCGCCCACCCGGAACCCTTGCCGACAAAGAGCCGTCGCAACATGCATGGATGTGGTCGACTTGCCCGAACCACCCTTCTCGTTACCAACGACGATAATATGCGCCATATGTCGCTCCTTCGCTTAGATCGTGCTTAACCCGAGCAAGCAAAGCGGACAACCGATTATGCCGCAGACAAGGGCTGCTGTTCCTTGAAATCCACAGCTATTCGCGATCCTCGTGGATGGATTTAGTCTTTCGCGCCAAAGCATAGGCCCAAAATGAAAACGGCCCCCGAAAGGGAGCCGTTTCCAAAATAGCGAAGGCAAGGATCAGAGAGCCAGGCCAGCGTATTTGTTTTTGAACTTCGACACGCGGCCGCCGGTGTCCATCAGACGGGCATTGCCACCGGTCCAAGCCGGGTGCGCCAGCGGATCGATGTCCAAAGCGAGTTTCTCGCCTTCTTTGCCATAGGTCGAACGGGTCTGGTAGGTCGAGCCGTCGGTCATTTTCACTTCGATGAAGTGGTAGTCGGGGTGAATGCCTTCACGCATCGATCGGCTCCTTATTTCGCTTTGTAGTTGGTGTCTTCAGCAATACGAGCCGACTTACCACGGCGCGCACGCAGGTAGTACAGTTTCGCACGACGAACTTTACCGCGACGCACAACGTCGATCGAGTCGATGTTGGTCGAGTACAGCGGGAACACACGTTCCACACCTTCGCCGAACGAGATTTTACGAACAGTGAACGATGCAGCCAAGGTCGCGCCGCCACGACGGCTGATGACAACGCCTTCGTAGTTCTGGATACGCGAGCGGGTGCCCTCGGTCACTTTGAAGCCAACGCGAACGGTGTCGCCAGCTTTGAAATCCGGAATGGTCTTGCCGAGAGCTGCGATTTGCTCGGCTTCGATTTGGGCGATCAGGTTCATACCTGGTCCTTTCCAAACTGCCTGCGGTATTGCCGCAGAGGTGGTGCCGCCAGAGAGCTCTCGGTCTTCGATCGGGTCCGCATCTTACGATACGCCCGCCAGAGGTCAGGCCTGCTTCGCTTTTATAGCCGTCTTCCGCCCGCTGACCGCCGAAGAGAGCGGATAGGCATAAAAAACGGGCCCGTGACGATTCCTCGTCCGGACCCGCGGGGTATAGGCGCAAGGCCCAGACCGGTCAAGAGTGGATCAGAGCGAAAACCCCCGTTCCAAGCCTTATTTCACAGGCCTTAGCGGCGCTTCTTCGGCGGGTTCGCCAGTTGATGCGCGTCCCACAGATCGGGCCTGCGCGCGGCGGTCAAAGCTTCGGCTTCGGCGCGACGCCACTTGGCGATTGCCCCGTGGTTACCGGATTGCAAAACCGCCGGAATTTCGCGGCCTTCCCAGACCGAAGGACGGGTATATTGCGGATGTTCCAGCAGCCCGTGGGAATGGCTTTCCTCGTCCAAGCTATCGGCATTGCCGATCACGCCGGGCAGTAGACGCACGGTGGCATCCAGCAAAGCCTGCGCCGCGATTTCGCCCCCCGTCAGCACGAAGTCGCCAAGGCTGACCTCTTCGATGCCGTGGTGATCCAGCACGCGCTGGTCGACGCCTTCGAAACGGCCGCAGAGCATGGTCATGCCGTCACAAGCCGCAAAACGGCGCGCCATGGCTTGATCGAAGCGCTTGCCGCGCGGCGACAGGTAAACCACCGGCCATTTGGCGCGATCGGGATTGCTGCCGATGGATGCCGCATTCAAGGCGCGGTCCACCACATCGGCGCGCAAGACCATGCCCGCGCCACCGCCCGCAGGGGTGTCATCGACATTTCGGTGCTTGCCTTCGCCGAACAGGCGCAGGTCATAGCAGTCCAGCTGCCACAACCCCTGATCCAGCGCCTTGCCGGTCAGGGATTGCTCCAACACGCCCGGAAAAGCTTGCGGGAACAAGGTGATGATCCGCGCCTGCCAAGCGCCTTTGATCCGACGGCTATCGGCCATCAGATCGCGCGGCTTCAGGCCGGTCAGGCTGGTCTGTGCCGAAATGCGCCCATGCGAGCGCAACGGCAATTTCGGCGCCTCATCAACGGGATTCTGGTCGTCCGACATCAGATCACTCAAGACCTTCGGGCAGATCAGCCACGATGCGACCGGATTTCAGGTCCACCGTCGGCACGGAAGCCAAGGTGAACGGCACCAGCAACGCATTTTTGCGACCCGGTGCGAAGACTTCAAGGATATCGCCCGCCCCGTGGTTGTGGATCGCGCGGACCTTGCCCAGCAGCACGCCGCCGGTGTCACGCACTTCCAACCCGATCAGGTCGGCATGGTAGAATTCATCATCCGGCAACGACGGCAAACGATCACGGTCGGCATAAAGATCGGTGCCGCGCATCGCATCGGCTTCCTCTTTGGTGGTCACGCCGGAAATCCGCGCGCCCAAGCCGCCAGCCACCGGACGCGTCAGGGTCACACCAATGACCTTATCGCCGTCTTTGGTGTAAAGCGGGCCGTAATCGGCAATCGCTTCGGGATCGGCGCAATAGGATTTGAGCCGCACTTCGCCACGAACGCCAAAGGCGCCCGCGATAGAGCCTACACAGATACGATCCGAAGCACTCATCTGATAGTCCCTTCGATGATTTTGGTCGTCTCGCCCGCCAGTTGCGAGCTATCGGTCGGACCTTGCATCCGGCCTACCTGCACGCCTGCCCAAAAGGCCACGACGACAAGTCCCAAGGTCACAATCCGTCGGATCATACCCAGTTTCCACAGGATGATCCCCGGCAGAATGGCGGCCCCCGCAGGAGCCGCCATCTGTTGTAGCAAGTCGGACAGAATTATTCTGCTGCCGGCTCAGCTGCACGTGCTGCTTTCTTAGCAGCGCGCTCAGCCATTGCTTTGCCCGGAACAGCTGCTTTTGCATTGTTGCGGACTTTTTTCGGGATCGCACCAGCTGCTTCCAGGAAGCGTGCAACGCGGTCGGTCGGCTGTGCGCCGGTCGCGATCAGTTCTTTCGCGCGCTCAACGTTCAGAACAACGCGGCCTTCTGCGTCTTTCGGCAGCATCGGGTTATAGGTGCCCAGCTTCTCCAGGAAGCGGCCGTCGCGCGGCATACGAGCGTCGGTGACGACGATCGAATAGTGCGGACGCTTTTTGGAACCACCACGGGCCAGACGGATCTTAGTTGCCATTTGAATTCTCCTTTAATGGCGGGACAACGAGCGCGAACGCCCGCTTATTTTTGCAGTTTTTCGTGATGCCTGATGACTTCAGAGATAATGAAGTTCAGGAATTTCTTGGCGAATTCCGGATCGAGATCCGCCTCCTGCGACAGACGCTCCAGCCGTTCGATCTGGGCGCCTTCGCGCGATGGATCAGAAGGCGGAAGCGCATGTTCGGCTTTCAGACGCCCCACCGCCTGCGTATGCTTGAAACGCTCGGCCAGCGTGAAAACCAGCATCGCATCAAGCCTGTCGATCGAGGCACGATGTTCTTTCAGGATTTCAGCGGCGCGGATAGCGACATCAGACATCAGGCATTCCTAAAGCTTTGGCTTTGCGGGTGGGACAATCTCAAACAGTTAAACTCGTTACTTTTTCTTCATCAGGCCGGACAGGCCCGAGGGCAGCGACATGCCGCGCGGCATACCGGGGAAACCGCCGCCTTGGCCCATGGAGTCGCGCATGCCCTTGGCCGCGGCTTCCAGTTCCTCGGGCGACATCTTCGACGGATCGGGCATGCCGCCCTTGCCAAGCATCTGCTTGATCGCCGACTTCATCGCGCCGCCTTTGCCCATTTTCTTCATGACATCGGCCATCTGCTTATGCTGTTTCAGCAGACGGTTCAGCTCGGCCACATCGACACCGGCACCTGCGGCGATCCGCTTTTTGCGGCTCGCTTGTAGCATGTCGGGATTGGCGCGTTCGCGCTTGGTCATCGAGCTGATGATCGCGATCTGACGGCGCAGCATTTTGTCATCGAAACCAGCGCTTTCAGCCGCTTTCGCCATCTTGCCCATGCCCGGCAGCATGCCCATCAGGCCCTGCATGCCGCCCATCTTCAGCATCTGCTCAAGCTGGGATTTCAGGTCGTTCATATTGAACAGGCCCTTGGCAAAGCGCTTGGCCATGCGTTCGGCTTGTTCGGCTTCGAAGGTTTCCTGCGCGCGTTCGACCAAGGCGACAATATCGCCCATGCCCAAGATACGGCCCGCGACGCGGTCTGCGTCGAAGGTTTCGACCGCATCCATCTTTTCGCCCAGACCCACGAAACGAATCGGCTTGCCGGTGACAGCACGCATCGACAGCGCAGCGCCACCACGGCCATCGCCGTCCATACGGGTCAGAACCACGCCCGAAATGCCGACCTTGCCGTCGAATTCGGTCGCCACATTCACCGCGTCCTGACCGGTCAGGCCGTCGACCACCAGCAGGGTTTCACGCGGCTGCGCGATATCACGGACCGATTGGACTTCGTCCATCAGCACTTCGTCGATATGCAAACGGCCTGCAGTATCCAGGAACAGCACGTCATAGCCGCCAAGCGAGGCTTGGGTCTTCGCGCGTTTCGCGATCTGGACCGCCGATTCACCTTTGACGATCGGCAAGGTATCGACGCCGATCTGGGTGCCAAGGATGCCCAGCTGTTCCATAGCTGCAGGGCGCTGGGTGTCCAGCGACGCCATCAGCACGCGCTTGCCGTTCTTTTCTTTCAGACGCTTGGCAAGTTTCGCGGTGGTGGTGGTCTTACCCGAACCTTGCAAACCAACCATCAGGATTGCGGCGGGCGGATTGTCGATCTTCAACTGGTCCGCAGGACCGTCACCCCCCAGCACACGGATCAGTTCGTCATGGACGATCTTGACGACCATCTGGCCCGGCGTGATCGATTTGGTCACCGCAGCGCCGGTCGCCTTGTCTTGCACACGCTTGATGAAGTCGCGCGCCACCGACAGCGACACATCCGCCTCCAGCAAAGCAACGCGCACTTCGCGCAGCGCGGTGATCACATCGGCTTCGGTCAGAGCACCCTGTTTGGTCAGGCGATCAAAGACGCTACCCAAGCGATCTGAGAGGCTTTCAAACATGGTTGTCTCCTGACACTTCCGTCATTGCTTTGCGGCAATTGCCAAGGGCACCTGCGGGCGCAACGCGCTGGCAGATGGCGATCCCGGGCCTTACCCTTGGGACCGGAAGATGCACACTTCCGGGAAATTCAGGGCCTCATCTATGTGAAAGCCGCCCGCGAGTCAAGGCTCGGGGCGGCTTTCTAAGGATGGCAGGCATATATCAAGGGGGAAAACGCGCAAGCGCCCCCTATGCGTCATTCTTACAGGGCTTGGTTGCCTTGCAGACCATGCAGACGGGTCAGCTCGGACAGCGGGGTGTCAGCCGACACGCCAAGGCTGGCGGCCAATTGGGCTTTGCCTGCATTGCCGGTCTCGCTCAGGTCAGCGCGGTTCGCACCCGAGGCGATAAAGTTCCACAATTCGCGGTCGCCATAGCGTTTCGCGTTTTCCAGTTGGGTCAGCTCAGCAGCGGTGAATTTACCGGCTTCCACACCCAACAGAGCCGCGCGCTGTGCGTCGCCCGCAACGCCGGTCTTGCCTTGCTTATGTGCAAGAATGAACGCAACACGCTGTTGGTCGCCATCTTCCATCGCAGCTTGCAGGTCTACCAATTGCGGCAGAGTATACTCAGCGCCAGACACACCCAAGGTCGCGGCCAGCTGTTCGGTGCCGCTGGAAGCAGAAGCAGCACCAGCGGCGGTCAAAGCGAAAAGTGCTGCAAAGGTAGCAGATTTAATCATTTTACTCATTCTCCATCAACGACAGTGACGACCGGTGCCGTCCTGCGATGAGAGAGAGCTAGGTCCTCCGTCAGCGGCTTGAAACTCCAAAATTGCGAACCGTGCACTGTGCATTTACGCACATAAACTCTTCGCGACTAAAAGTTTACCACGTCTGGATTGCTATCGCTTAGGGTAGCAGGGCCGCTATTTTATTCAGATGTCCATCCACGTCGTCCACCCCCAAGACCTGCGCCCAAGCGGCAAGATAGTCTTTATAATCATATACATGACCATAGCCTTTTGGTGTTGTGGTGGCGGTCATCATATCAACCACAAGCTGTAAGACCGTGACCAAAGGATGCCATTGCAAGCCTTGCGAAACGTCCGGCCCGCGCGGCTCTCGCATCCAAGGAGGGGCGCGCCACAATGTCGCTGCCGAGAAGAAAGCAATCGGGTCAGAGGGATAGACCAGATAAACCACCCGCATCGGCCCCCAAGGCGCGGGCGTCGGATCAGCAAGGCCGCGCTGGGTCATCACCCGAATGACCGAGCCATCCCCCAAGCGCGGCGCCCATGCCGGACTGCCAGCTTCACGGGCGGCAATCACCTGTTGCCACCCCCTCGCCGCAAAGGGTGCGCCCACCCATAACGCCCCGTCGACCGGCGCGCTGACCATCTGCGGCCAGGAAATCGCCAGATCCCCATTGCGCGCGCCAAGTGACAAGCCGAACAGATACAGCTTCGGGCGATCCGCTTCCGGCAGGCTCAACCAATGGGCATAGACCCTGTGAAACACCGCATCCGCCGTCTCAGCCCCATATTCCGGCTGTAATATCAAAGACATCCAGCTTGGAAGATAGGAATATTGCACGCCGATTGTCGCGACATCGCCACCGGTCAGATATTCCAACGGCCGCATCCCCGCAGGGTCCATCCAACCGGTGCCCGTGGGCGTGGCCACCACCAAGGTGCCGCGATCAAACGCCCCGACCCGCAGGGCCTCGCGCAGGGCAAGATCGGCGCGCGCTTCGGCATCTTCGGCATCATTCAGGCCGACATAGATCCGCAGCGGCTCAACCGCCGGACCTCCCAAGGCGGCAATGCTTTGCGCATTGGTCGGGTCCAAAATCCACTTGCGCCCTTCCGCCCCCAAGCCCTGCCAATCGACCAGCGATGCGGGACTGCCGGTCTTCAACGGATCGGAGGGTGCCGCCTCATCCGCAGGCATCAGCCCGTCGATCGTGGCATAGGTTTCATCCAAAGCCGCCAAAATCCGGCCCAGCACCACATCATTGCCCACCATCCAGAAGGCCCCGAAGGCCAGACAAAGCCCGATCACCACCGCCAAACGACGCGGCACGAAGGGTTCAAACTGCGCCGCCAGAATTCGCCACAGCCGCCGGAACAGCCGTCCCAGCAGGATCAGCACCGAGGCCAGCACCAGACCAACCCCCAGAATGGTGAAAGGCCGCGCCGTTTCAACCGGAGCGATGGCCATCGCCGCATGGATATCATTTTGCCACTGCGTCACCTGCGACAGCGACCACGCGATGATTCCAGCCGAAAGAATGAAGCAAAACATAAAGATGGGCGACGAAACCCTTGGCCTTTCGGCTTCGTTCACTTCGAAAATCCACCGCCAAAGGCTAACCAACAAAGCCCCTGCCCCATAGGCCAAAGCAAAGCACAGGCCCCCCAAGATGCCCTGCAATACGCCCGTGCGCGGAATCAGCGAAGGCGTCATCGCCGCCATAAAGGCCAAAGCGCCGAACACCATGCCCAAGGCAGAGGGCGCGGCAAAGAGGGCGCGGTCCTTCGAGGACCTCCAGTAACGGCTCATCCAGTGATCCCCTTTTGGGCCGAAAAGCGGCGTTTCGACAAGGCTTTGCGATTAGGAGCGCGCCGTCAAGCCCGTCCCCTCTTGCGCCCGCGGCTTTTCCGGCCTTTTGTGACCACAACCACCACATAGAGGACCCTGAGCATGGAAAACTGGGACGAAGTGCGCACCGCCTTCCAAGTCGCTCGTCTTGGCACGGTCTCGGGGGCGGCGGATGTGCTGGGCGTTCACCATGCGACGGTGATCCGCCATATCGATTCTCTGGAAAAACGGTTGGGGACCAAGTTGTTCCAGCGCCATGCCCGTGGCTATACCGCCACCGAAGCCGGTCGCGACCTGCTGAATGTGGCGCAATCGACCGAAGACCAGTTCGCGCAACTGACCAACCGCATCAAAGGCCATGGCGAAGATGTGGCGGGTGAGCTGACCATCACCTCTCTGACCGGCGTGAGCGATCTTCTGGTGCCAGCGCTGGCGAAATTCCAAGAGAAATATCCGTTGGTTAGTGTCCGCTTCCTGACCGATGCGCGGGTGTTTCGTCTGGATCACGGCGAAGCGCATGTGGCGATCCGCGCCGGATCGACGCCAGAGGGATTGGACAATGTGGTCCAACCGCTGACCCGTATCCGCTATGCGCTTTATGCCACCAAAAGCTATGTCGACCGCTATGGCCTGCCGACATCGGAGGCCGATTTCACCGGCCATCGCTTTGTCTGCGCCGAAGGCGAGACGATCCGCGCGCCCTTCTATCTGTGGCTGCGCGAACATATCGAGCCCAACATGGTGACCTTCTCGGGCGTGGAAAACGCCTCGCTGGAAATGGCAGTCGGCATGGGCGCGGGTCTGGGCTTCATGCCTTGCTACCGTGCAAGCCTTGATTCCAACCTGATCGAAGTGCTGCCCTCGCGCCCCGATTGGGATGCGCCGCTGTGGCTGGTCACCCATGTCGACCTGCATCGCACAAGAAAAGTGCAGAGTTTCTTGTCTCATCTCAAAGAGATAGCCAAGACGTGGCATATCTGATCCGGTGCGCGCGCATCCAAATGCGGTCCTTTTCGTAGCGGTGAAATTTTCTTGCGTTTTACGCGAATTTCGCCATAAATCTTTCGCGCGACGTTATGATTTTCGACCACTGTCTCCGCTATCCGGCACAGCAATCGACATTCAGCTGACTGCGCCGATCCGCCGCAATTCCGCGGGCGGTACATTCTTAGGAGACTTCACGATGGCAAACGGCACCGTGAAATGGTTCAACGAAACCAAGGGTTACGGCTTCATCGCACCGGAAGGCGGCAAGAAGGACGTGTTCGTCCACATCACCGCTCTGGAACGTGCAGGCCTGCGCGGTCTGAAAGACGGCCAGCCGGTAACCTTCGACATCGAAGAAAGCCGTGACGGCCGCGAATCCGCGACCAACATCGCTCTGGCATAAGCCAAGGCATCGCACAGAATTTCGGAAGGGCGCAGCCATGGGTTGCGCCTTTTCTCATGTGCCGCCCCTGACACGATAGGCGGGAAAGCAGGCCTCGCAGGCCAGTCGCAAGGCCAAAGGCGACAGCGGCCCGCGCAGCACCGACGGCGCTTCGTGGCGTCCCGCAAAGCTTTGCGCGCGGCAAGCGTCATCGACCAAGATCACGGCCTTGCTCCACCCCGAATCGCGCAGATCCGCCCAAAGGCGCCGCCCCGATTGCAGCTGCATCGCCTCCGCGCAATCCACCACCACCATTGCGGCCGTGGCAGGATCATCCTGCAACAAAGTGAAAGCGTCATAGCTGGAAGACACCGACCGCACCCGCATGCCGCTGCTGCGCAAGACCTTGGCACTATGACCATCCGCCCCCGCTTCAGCGATAAGCAAAACATCCATACCCACCGCAGACTCAACCTGCAGTGCCAAATTCCAGAAATGCCGCATCGCGCCCCCGCTGGCCAAGCTGCCGGAAGGCCCAGCTTGCGCAGAGCCGCTTACCAAAGCCCTAACTCCGGCCAACGGGATAGCGAAAACTT
>DALYSR010000004.1:0-18108 GCA_031991825.1 Paracoccaceae bacterium | reverse complement strand
ACCTATCCCTGCGCCACAGGAATCAGACCAGAACACATCACGGGATTTATCATTGCGAGATCAATTGCATGGCTGCACGATCGTAACCGTTTTTGCCAAAGATATCCCGCGCCTCGCGGCGTTGGGTTTCGGTCATCTGGGCGTCGCGATGCAACAGCCACCCCGTCATCCGATCCCGCGTCCCCAACAGCAGCGTCCGCCCGTCCTTCCCTGTGCCCAAGATCCGAATATCCTGCGCCCGCGCGCCCTCCATCGCCAGCCGGAACTGCCCCTTGCTGGTGACCACCGCCGTCCCCACGATCTGCGTCCAAGCATTGCCGCGCTGACAGCGCTGGATCACCCCGTAACTGCCATCAGGGCGCGGCGAGAAGGCCACAGTCGTCTTGCGGCAGCCTGCCTCGACCGGATTGGGGAAAACCGCGATCTGATGCCAGCTGCCCGCGACCGTAGACGGGGCAACCGTACGCACGAACATCGGATCCATCCCTTGGCGATAGGATGGCGTCTGCGGCTCGCATCCGGCCAAAGCCAGAATGGCGATCAAGGCAAGTCGTTTCATGCTGTCATCCCCCACAAGGCCCCGCAGCAAAGCGCGGCGGCGAAATCATAAACCAATGGCTTATGATGTGCGCCGCCCGCCCCGTTTGTCGAGCAAAAGCGGAAGATCAGACCTCTTCCAGCAAGCCACGGCCTTTCAGCAAGGGTTCAACCCCCGGCATCCGGCCGCGGAATTGGGTGTAAAGCTGTTCGGGCGGCTGCGAGCCACCTGCCGACAGGATGAACCTCTCCAGCTTGGCGGCGGTTTCGGGATCAAAGGCATCGCCCGCCTCTTCGAAGGCCGCGAATGCATCGGCATCCATCACTTCCGACCACATATAGCTGTAATAGCCCGAAGCATAACCGTCACCGGAAAAGACATGGGCGAAATGCGGCGTCGCATGGCGCATCCGGATCGCGCGCGGCATCCCCAAGGCCTCCAGCACCTCTGCTTGCTTCTGCATCGGATCGGCAGGCGCATGGCCGCTGTGGAATTCCAGATCCACCATGGCCGATGCCACGAATTCCACCGTCGAAAAGCCTTGATCATAGGTGCCTGCATCCAGCAAACGCTTCAGCAGATCCGCCGGCATAGGCGCGCCGCTCTGCACATGGCGGGCATGTTTTTCCAAGACTTCCGGCACTTCCAGCCAATGTTCGTAAAGCTGGCTCGGCAGTTCGACGAAATCACGCGCGACCGAGGTTCCCGAGATGAACCCGAAGGTCACATCCGACAGCATTTGATGCAAGGCATGGCCGAATTCATGGAACAGGGTCCGCGCATCGTCATAAGACAACAGCGCCGGATCGCCCTTGGCGAAGTTGCAGACATTGACCACGATGGGACGCACATCGCCGCCCAGCTTGCGCTGCGAACGCATCGCCGAACACCAAGCACCCGACCGCTTCGATCCCCGCGCGAAGTAATCCCCAAGGAATACAGCCACATGCTGCCCCTGACGGGTCACTTCCCAACCGCGCACATCCCTATGATAGAACGGCCCTTCGATCTCGCGGAATTCCAGGCCGAACAGGCGGCTGGCGCAATCGAACATCGCGCCAAGCATCGCCTCCAAGGACAGGTAGGGCTTCAACTGCGCCTCATCCAGATCATGCTCCGCCTTGCGACGCTTCTCCGAATAATAACGCCAATCCCAAGCTTCCAACGGTCCCTCGATGCCATCAGCCCGCAGCATCGCTTCCAGCACCGCCGCATCCGCTTCGGCCTTGCGCCGCGCAGGAGCCCAGACCCGCATCAACAGATCGCGCACGGCCTGCGGCGTCTTCGCCATCTCCGGCTCCAACTTGAAGGTCGCGAAATCCGCATAGCCCAGCAGCTTGGCACGTTCCTCGCGCAGGGCCAAAGTCTCGGCGGCGATCGACCGGTTATCATAGTCATTGCCATTGGCCCCCCGCGCGACCCAAGCCTCATAAGCGGCCTGACGCAGCGCGCGGCGCGGCGAAAACTGCAAGAACGGCACGATCAACGAGCGGTTCAAGGTGACCACCGGCCCGCCTGCCCCCTTCTCCTCACCCGCCGCCCGCGCGGTCTGCACCACGAAATCGGGCAAGCCCGCCAGATCGGCCTCGGTCAACGCCATGAACCAGCCGCGTTCATCCGCCAGAAGGTTCTGACTGAACTGCGTGCCCAACACGGCCAGACGCGCTTTGACGGCCGTCAAACGCGCCGCCGCCTCGCCCTCAAGCTGCGCGCCGGATCGTTGGAACATCTGATAATACAGCTCCAACACCCGCAGCTCTTCCGCCGACAGCCCCAGATCCGCACGCGCCAGCCACAGGTGTTCCACCCGCGCGAACAAGGCCTTGTTATTGGTCACTTCACTGGAAAACGCGCTCATCTTCGGCGCGAGGTCCCGCATCAACGCCTCGCGCGCCTCATTGGCATCCGCTCCGGCAAGGTTGTAAAACACCCCTGCCACACGGTCCAAAGCGGCCTCGGCCAGCTCCATCGCGGCAATGGTATTGGCAAAACTCGGCGCGGCCGCATCATCCGCAATCGCTGCAATATTCGCCCGCGCCTCACTCAAAGCCGCGTCGAAAGCGGGCCCGAAATCCTCATCGCGGATCTCGGAAAACGGCGGCAAACCAAAGGGCGTGGCCCAGTCTTGGGAAAAGATGCGCATGGATGATCTCCTTTGGGCTCAAGCTAGGCATCCTGCCCCCAAAGGTCCACACCCCGCGCCCCCATTTGCACCTTTTCCAAATACTCCCGCCGGAGGCGTCCCGCCCCTACCGGAACCGATCCGCCAGCTTTTGCAAAGCCGAACGTTTATCCTCGACTTCCGGCTCCGGCGCGGGGGCCACGACCTTCTCGCCCTTGGGCTCGCGCTTGACCTTGCCTTCGGGACGGCCTTCCGCCTTATCCGAAGACCGCGGCGGCGCAACCCGCAGCGCGACCGCATTCATGAACTTCTGCCCGTCTCCGGCCGCCAATTGCGCTGCGCTCTCCGAAATCCCGCGCAACAGGTTTTCCAGCCACTCCTGATCGGATTTGGCGAAATCGTTCAAAACGTAAGTCGCCACCTGATCCTTGTGACCGGGGTGACCGACACCCAAACGGATGCGGCCATAGTTTTCACCGATCGCCCCGCTGATCGAGCGCAAGCCGTTATGCCCCGCATGGCCACCGCCCTGCTTCACACGGCATTTGCCCGGCGCGAGATCCATTTCGTCATGGAAGACGACGATATCCTCCAGCCCGAATTTATAGAAGGCCATCGCGCCTTGGACCGACTGGCCGGACAGATTCATAAAAGTCGATGGTTTTAGCAAGAACACCTTCTCGCTGCCCAAACGGCCTTCGCTGATCTCGCCCTTGAACGCGGATTTCCATGGGCCAAACCCATGATCTTGCGCGATACGGTCCACGGCCATAAAGCCGATATTATGGCGGTTGCCCGCATATTTCGGGCCCGGATTTCCAAGGCCAACAAAGAGTTTCATGACGCTCTCCTTTGCTCCTTCCTTGACGAAGCAAGCGCAAGCGTCAAGTTCTTAGGCATAAAGGAGTCGCGCATGCGCTTTTCTGTCCTCTGCTCGGTGCGGAATGAAGGCCCCTTCCTCGTCGAATGGGTCAGCTGGTATCGACGTCTGGGTTTCGACGATATCGTCGTGGTCACCAATGATTGCACCGACCGCTCGCCCCAGCTGTTGGACGCCCTGCAAAACGCAGGCTGGATCACCCATCTGCGCCACGATCCCGATCCGGCCCACAGCATCTGCGCCCAGAAGCTCGCCGCCGCCAAACAGCTGCCGCAGGTCAACGGGGCCGACTGGCTCTTGGTCTGTGATGTCGATGAATTCCTGACCATCCATAAGGGCGATGGCACCATCCGCGACCTGATCCCGCGCAAGGCCGATTTCCTTGCCATGGCGATCAATTGGCGCGTCTTCGGCACATCCGGTCACGCCCGTTGGGAAGACGGCCTGACGCATCGCCAATTCACCAAAGCCGCGACCATCGACGATGAATCCTCGTCTTGGATCAAGATGATCCATGCCCATCCCCGCTGGTTCCGCGCCTTGGGCGAACACGGCCCCAAGCGGCTATCGCCAAAACGCACAGCCGAATGGGGGCAACCGAAAATGCGGGTGGTCAATGCCAGCCAGGATACCATCCCCGACTGGACGCCCGATGGCGACTATCTGCGCCGCCTGCCTGCCGATCTGGTGCGTCACCATCCGGCGCAGATGAATCATTACATGCTGCGCTCGGCGGAAAGCTTCGACTTGAAGCGCGGCACCCCGTCGGCGGTGGCGGGGAAGAACCGCTATACCGACTCTTTCTTCACGCGGCACAACCGCAACGATCACGAAGACCTGTCGGCCCTGACCCATGCCAAGGCCTTCGATGACATCTTCGCACAAGCCATGACCCTGCCGGATGTGGCCCGCCTGCATCATGCCTGCTGTGTCGATTTCCTGACCCGCAGCGCCGTCAAACAAGGTCGCGCGGTCGAAAACGATCCCCGCTTCCACCAGCAGATCGCCCGCGCCGCCGCCGCCCATGAAGCGGCCACCCTAAGCGCCTGATACCGCCACGAAAAAGGCCCCCAGCGGGGGCCTTCTCCAGCGTATCGGCGGATCAATGATCCGAGGACAGCTTCATCATTACAAGGCCAGCCACGATCAGCACCGCCGCGATCAACCGCATCGGCGAGGCGGATTCTCCCAAGACCAGAATCCCGACCAAGAAGGCCCCCACGGCACCGATCCCCGTCCAGATCGTATAGGCCGTGCCCAAAGGCAGCGTCCGCATCGCGTAAGACAACAGACCGAAACTGATCATCATCGCGACAAGGGTAATCGCCGTCGGCCACAGCTTCGTAAAGCCTTCCGACTGTTTCATGGTGAAAGCCCAGACGATTTCAAACAATCCGGCAAGAACAAGCACAATCCAAGCCATTAAAGGCTCCTATCAAAAGGTCGGGCCGTCCCGACGGGAACTTGTATGGAAATACAACGGAAAGGGCGTGGCCTTTCTTCCCGCAAGGATAGGCCACGCCTTGCGCAAGGCAAGTCCTATATACCGAATTACAGTTGTTTCAGCGCCGGAATAAGCTTCGACGCGCCCTGCGCCAGCGGGATCAGATCGGCTTGGATCGCGTGATAGATATCGGGCTTGCCGTGGAATTGGTTGGCAACCGGAAGCGTATCGGCCCCAAGTTCCGGGAACCAGCCGCCCTTGTCATGATCGATCAACCGATCATTGGCGAAATGCCACAAGCGGCGATAGCTGTCCTCATCCCCCGGATGCGGCGCCACCTTCAACAGGCTGGCATAGGCGCCGATCGCCTCCGTCACGGGCCACCAGTAACGATCGGGGATCGACACTTGGCCCTGATGGTTCAGCGTATAGGCAATGCCGCCCGCAGGCTGCCAGGCATCTTTCAGCGCGGTTTCAATCAAAGCCCGCGCGCGTGTCGGCGCTTGGGCATCCGCGCGGCCCGCCATATCCCAATGCTGCAGCGCCAACCGACCGAGCTCGAAACTATGCCCCGGAGTGGACCCTGCCGGACGGAACATCGGATTGCCCGAATAGGTCGGATCAATGGTCCAGTCTTCGGTGTAATGCTCTGGAATCCGCCAGTTATGGCTGGAGGCGATCTTGCCGATGAAGAAATCAAGAATACGACCCGCGCGGTCCAGCCAAACCTGATCGCCCGTCGCCTCATAGGCGGCAAGGAAGGCTTCAACCCCATGCATATTGGCATTCATGCCGCGATAGGTCGAAAACGGCGTCCAGTCGCGGTTGAATTCATCGCGCAACAGCCCGTGTTCTTCATCCCAGAAACGGGTTTCGATCACTTGCGCCACATCGGCCAGCAAGCGATCCGCCTGCACATGGCCGACCAGCTTGGCGCTTGATGCGGCCAACAGCACGAAGACATGACCATAGGCCAGCTTCACCCCATCGCCGATTTCATCCTTGGTCACCGACCACAGATAGCCGCCATGTTCGGCGTCGCGGTGGTGGTTCCACAGGAAATTCATCCCCGCATCAATGATCGCATCGGCCAAGATCGGATCCGCCAGCTTGGCCGCTTTGCCCAAGGCATAGGCATGCACCAAGCGCGTGGTGCTATGCAGCTCCTGCGGCAGGCGTGGCAGCGGATGGCCGTCGAAATCCAGCACATCAAAGCCGCCATCCGCCCGCAAGCATTTGCCGAAAAAGGCGAATTGGCGCATGGCATCGGCGCGCAAGAAAGCATGATGCGTTGGATCGTTCAGCCAGAGACCGGCAAAGGTGCTGTCCCCCGGGATATATTCATTGGCGATCGAGGTCATGGCGGTTCTCCGGCAAGAAACATGGTCTTCCAGCCGGAGAGAAAGCATTTTTTGACCGAAAGTCAAAGGCTTTGGCGGAAAAGAAAAAGCCCCGCCAAAGCAGGGCTTTTTCCGTTGGACAGATCTGGCGATCAGCCGTTGAACAAGAAGTGCAGCACGTCGCCGTCCTTGACTTCATAGGTCTTGCCTTCGACGCGGAACTTGCCCGCCTCTTTGGCGCCCGCTTCGCCTTTGCCCGCGACGTAATCGTCATAGGCCACGGTTTCCGCGCGAATGAAGCCCTTTTCGAAATCACCATGGATCACGCCAGCCGCTTGCGGTGCCAGCATACCCTTGGTGATGGTCCAAGCGCGGGCCTCTTTCGGGCCGACGGTGAAATAGGTCTGCAGACCCAGCAACTTGTGACCCGCACGGATCAAGCGATCCAGACCTGCTTCTTCCAGACCCATCTCGCCCAGGAACATCTCGGCTTCCTCTTGCGGAAGCTGCGAGATTTCCTCTTCGATCTTCGCCGAAATCACCACGGTCGCATTGCCCTGCTTGGCCGCCATTTCCGCAACACGGTCGGATTGGCTATTGCCGGTCGATGCTTTCGATTCTTCGACGTTGCAGACGTAAAGCACCGGCTTCGATGTCAGCAATTGCAGCAAACGCCACGCGCGCTGGTCATCTTCCGATACCGCCACGGTGCGCGCCGGTTGGCCGCTTTCCAAAGCCACCTGCGCCAAGGCCAGCAGACGGTCCTGATCGGCGGCTTCCTTGTCGCCGCCCTTGATCTTGCGACCAAGGTTGGCACGGCGACGCTCGATCGATTCCAGATCGGCCAGCATCAGCTCGGTCTCAATGGTTTCGGCATCGGCCACCGGATCGATCCGGCCTTCGACATGGGTGATGTCGCCATCTTCAAAGCAGCGCAGCACATGGGCAATGGCATCGCATTCGCGGATATTGGCCAGGAACTGATTGCCCAGACCTTCGCCCTTCGACGCGCCACGCACCAGACCCGCGATATCGACAAAGGTCATGCGGGTCGGAATGATCTGCTTCGATCCCGCAATCTGCGCCAAAATATCCAGACGCGAATCGGGCACCGCCACTTCGCCGACATTCGGCTCGATGGTGCAGAAGGGGAAGTTGGCTGCCTGAGCCGCAGCGGTGCGGGTCAAAGCGTTGAACAGGGTCGACTTGCCGACATTCGGCAGCCCCACGATACCCATTTTAAAGCCCATTGCGGCCCTCCATAACTGTTGTGGCCCTCTTAGGGGGCGCGGGGTCTGTGTTCAAGGAACAAGATGGGGGAAAACCCCTGTGGCGCAAGGGCCGAAGCCTTTGTCGCGGCTTTGGGACCTTGGGTTAACCATGACCCGTTGATTTTCCCGCGGCCGCGTTGCAAACCCGATGGGCAAGAATTGAAGGGATGCCGCGCCATGACCAGAATCGACGATAGCTTCGCGCGTTTGCGCCAGCAGGGCAAAAAGGCCTTCGTCTCTTATATCATGGCGGGCGATCCGGATATTGCGACCTCGCTCGAGGTGATGAAGGGCCTGCCCAAGGCAGGCGTCGACATCATCGAACTGGGCCTGCCCTTCACCGATCCGATGGCCGACGGCTCGACCATCCAGCTCGCAGGCCAGCGCGCGCTCGACCAGAACGTGAAGATGGACGACGTGTTGCAGATGGTGCGCGACTTCCGTGCGGAAGATAACCTCACCCCGATCGTGCTGATGGGCTATTACAACCCGATCTATTCCCGCGGCGTCGACCGTTTCCTGTCGGAAGCGAAAGAGGCCGGTATCGACGGCTTGATCGTGGTCGACCTGCCCCCCGAAGAAGACGCCGAACTCTGCCTGCCCGCGCAAGCGATCGGCATCAACTTCATCCGGCTCGCCACCCCCACCACCGATGCCAAACGCCTGCCGACCGTGCTGCAAAACACCTCCGGCTTCGTCTATTACGTCTCCGTCACCGGTATCACCGGTGCCGCTGCCGCACAGGCCGGTGACGTGGCACCCGAAGTCGCCCGCATCAAAGCATCGACCGATTTGCCGGTCATCGTCGGCTTCGGCATCACCACGCCCGACGCCGCCAAAGCCATCGCCAGCGTCGCCGACGGCTGTGTCGTCGGATCGGCCATCGTCAAGGACATCGGCGCAGGCAAACCCGTCGCGGAAATTCTGGCCAATGTCGCCGCCCTCGCCGCAGGCGCCCATTCCGCCTGAACAAAAGAAGGGCGGGCCCACCGGACCGCCCTTTCCCATTTGCACCTTTTGCAAATACTCCCGCCGGAGGCGTCTTCTTAAAGACCCGCCCCTTCCGGCAGACCCAGCATGATATTCAGGTTCTGCACCGCGGCCCCCGAGGCGCCCTTGCCCAGATTGTCCAAGGTCGCAAGCAAGACCAGACGCGCGCCATCCCCTGACGGATGCACCGACAGTTCCAGCATATTCGTGCCGTTCAGCCGCTCCGGATTGGCACGCGCGCCCACCTCGGCAGGGGGGACCACCTTCACGAAGCTCTGGCCCGCATAATGCGCCCGCAAAGCCTCTTCGAACTGAGCAGGCGTCTGCCCCGCTTCCAGATGCAGCGGAATCTGCACGATCATGCCTTGGGCGAATTTGCCCACCGAAGGGATGAAGATCGGCGTCCGCGACAGCCCCACATGCTTGCCGATTTCCGGCAGATGTTTGTGCTTGTGGTCCAGACCATAGATGAACTGGCTGCCCGCCTCGCCCGCTTCGAACTCGGCAATCAGCGCCTTGCCGCCACCGGAATAACCCGAGACGCCATTGATGGTGATTGCCGCATCCGGCTTCACCAGACCCGCCGCCACCAAGGGCGCCAGCACCCCGATCGCGCCGGTCGACCAGCAGCCCGGATTCGACACATAACGCGCCGATTTGATCGCATCGCGCTGGCCCGCATTCAGCTCGGCAAAACCGAATGCCCAGTTCGGGTCGACACGGTGCGCGGTCGAGGCGTCAATCAGACGAACCGCCATGCCTTCGGACAAAGCCGCCGCTTCCTTGGCCGCATCATCGGGCAGGCATAGGATCGCCACATCGGCCTGCGCAAAAGCCTCGCGGCGCGCCTCGGGGTCCTTGCGGCGCGAAGGGTCGATCTGGATCAGGCGGATATCGTCGCGCCCGATCAGACGCTCGCGGATTTGCAGGCCGGTCGTGCCCACTTCCCCATCAATGAAAACTGCAGCCGTCATGGCACCCTCCATGGGTCAAAATCGGCTTTTTCGGTAGCGCAAAAGGGGGCCGATGGGAACGGAAAAATCCGGACATCGCACAGCCTTGTGCGATGTCTTGCCGGAAGGGCAGCCCTAATCCCGACGTCGCGCCATGATCGGGGCCAAAACCAGCACCACGACCAACATGCAGGATGCGAAGACAAAAGCCATCCGCAGCCCGAAGGCCCCCGCGATCAGCCCCAGCATCGGCGGCCCGAAGAAATAGCCGAAATATCCCAGCAAGGTCGCCCGTGCCACCGCGCGCGCCCGCGCCTCGGGCCGTGCCAAGCGCCCGACCAGCGAAAACGCCGTCGGCGCCAGGATAGATGCGCCCAATCCCATGACGATAAAGCCCAGATAGGCCATCGCGGGGGACATGGCCCCTGCCGCCACCAGCGCCCCGATGGACGCGACAACCGCCCCGCCGCACATCAGCCGCGCGGGCGGGATGCGTTGGGCGACACTATGGCTGGCAAGCCGCGCGACCCCCATGGTCAGCGCCAAAGCCGCAGGTCCCAGCGCGCCTTCCGACGGGCTGCCGCCCAAGGTCTGTTCGATATGCAAGGCCGACCAGGCTTCGGCGGCATTTTCGGTCATGAAGGCGATCAGCACGATGCCGCCCCCCAAAATCGGCGCCATCCCAAGCCATTGCGCCGAGCGGTCCTTGGGCTTGCGCAGGCCTTCGATGGCGCCGTCGCGTTCGAAGGTCAGCACGGCCAGCCCCAAAGCCGCAAGCGCCATAACGCTTAACACCATATCCGGCCCCCAGCCCGCCCCGCGCATCGCCCCCGTGGCCAAAGCGCCAAAGGTATAGCCGAAGCTATAGGCGGCGTGGCTTAGGCTCATCAGATGCAGGCCGCGGCGGTTTTCGATCTGCGCCACGCGGGCATTCATCAAGACATCGGTGACCCCCGTCCCCGCGCCACAAGCCAGCATCGCCAAGGGAAACAGCAGCGGATCCGCCACATAGCCCGGCAAGGCGAAGGCGCAGGCCATCAGCACCGCCACCACCGGCAAAGCGATCCGTCCCAAGCGCGCGCCCACCGCAGGAGCCACCAGCATCGCCAGCACGCCAGCGATCGGCGTGAACAACAGCAAGCTGCCAAGCTCGGCTTCATTCACCTGCAGCATGGATTTCAAATCCGGCAGCGAGGCCGCGAAACTGCCCCATAAAATGCCCATCGCCGCGAAAGCCGCCAAGGGCGCGCGCGCAACGGCAAGCGTGTCGCGCAACGGCAAGCGATGTGCTGGAACAGCGGCAGACTCTGTCATGACGGATATCCTTTGTTCGGATCTAGCCCTCCGCCTGCGCCAGAGCAAGACAAACAAACCCGCCGCTCCGCCAGAAATTGGCTGAAAACCGCATGTTTTGCGGGTTTTTCAGCTTTTCAAAACGGCGATTCCCCGCTATAGCCCGTCGATCCGCCGCGCACCCTTGGAGGGCGGCGGATCCTATTTATGAACTGGAGAACATTATGACTGTAGAAGTCAAGGATCTGATCGCTGAGGTCCGTGCGGGGTCGGGCAAGGGGGCCGCTCGTCAAGCTCGTCGCGATGGTAAAGTACCGGGCGTCGTATATGGCGACAACAAAGAGCCGGTGGCTCTGAACCTGAGCTACAACTACCTGCTCAAGTTCCTGAAGCAAGGTCGCTTCCTGTCGACCCTGTTCAACCTGAAAGTCGAAGGCCAAGACGACGTTCGCGTCATCTGCCGTGGCGTTCAGCGCGATGTGGTCCGCGACCTGCCGACCCACATCGACTTCCTGCGCGTTGGTGCGGATACCCGTATCAACCTGTTCATCAAGTTGAACTTCATCAACGCTGACCAAGCTCCGGGCATCAAAAAAGGCGGCTCCCTGTCCGCTACCCAAGCTGACGTCGAGCTGGAAGTGGCTGCTGGCAACATCCCGGCAGAAATCACCGTTGACCTGACCGGCAAGAAAATCGGCGACATCATCAATATCGCTGACATCGAACTGCCGGCTGGCGCGAAAGTGGCGAACGGCCGCAACTTCGCGATCGCGACCATCGCAGCATCGACCGCTCTGTCGGCGGCGGCTGACGACGAAGAAGAAGCAGCATAATCTGCAGCTTTTCTTGACGAAGAAGGCGCGTCGGAGCAATCCGGCGCGCCTTTTCTTTTGGGCTGTTGCGACCCCAAAAAAGAGGCGAAGGAATTCCCCCGCCCCTTCTGCCGTCATCTCAGACCGTCTTGGCCCTGCGCGTCACGCGGTCCAGCACATCCAAGAAGCGTGAACGATCCGCCTTGGAAAACGGCCTGCCCCCGCCCTGACGGAACGGATCGGCCGAGCGCAGATCGCTCATCAGATCACGCGTCGCCAAGGCCATGCCGATATTGGCGCGGGTCAGTTCCTCGCCATTATGTTTCACGAGAAACGCACCCGCTTCGACGCATTTGAACGCCAAGGGGATGTCATTGGTCACCACCACATCGCCCGGACCACAGGCCGCGGCGATCCATTTGTCGGCCTCGTCCGATCCTTCCGAGACAAAGACGCTTTCGACCAAGGGATTGGCCGAAGGCCGGATGCCGCCGTTCGACACCAAGATCATCTTGACGCCATAGCGCGTGGCAACCCGTTCGGCTTCGGCCTTCACAGGGCAAGCATCGGCGTCGATGAAGATGCGGGTCTCAGCCATAGAAGGACTTCGCGTGGAAGGCGATATGGTCTTCCATGAAGGTGGAGACGAAGAAATAGCTGTGGTCATAGCCTTTCTGCATCCGGAAATGCCCGCCCTGACGACGGCTGGCCATCGCCTCGGCCAAGGCTTCGGGCTTCAGCAGGTCGATAAATTGGTCCTGCGTGCCTTGGTCGATCAGGATCGGGCCGTCAAAGCCGCGCTTGCGCATCAGAAGCGTTGCATCATGGGGGCCCCAAGTCGCCTCATCCGTGCCCAGATAGGCGGTGAACTGCTTGCGGCCCCAGTCGGAAGCGGTCGGGTGGCAGATCGGTGCGAAGGCGGATACCGAGCGGAACCGGCCCGGCAGCGACATCGCGATGGTCAGCGCGCCATGACCGCCCATCGAATGGCCCATGATCGCTTGCGCGCTTTGGTTCAGCGGGAAGGTGCGGAACAGCAATTCCGGCAGTTCTTCGGTGATGTAATCCCACATGCGGAAATTCTTGGACCACGGGTCTTGGGTGGCGTTGACATAGAAGCCCGCCCCTTGGCCAAGATCATAGGCGGCATCATTCGGCACGCCTTCGCCGCGCGGCGAGGTATCGGGGAAGCAGATCGCCACCCCCGCTTCCGCCGCCCAGCGCTGGGCATGGGATTTCACCATGGCGTTTTCATGGGTGCAGGTCAGGCCCGACAGATACCAGATCAACGGCACCGGACCATCTTCGGCGCCTTCCGGCAGGAACAGCCCGAAGGTCATTTCTGTGCCCGTGGCTTGCGATACATGGCTATAGACGCCCTGCACGCCGCCGAATGCCCTATTTTCCGATACCGTTTTCATCGGCCGCTCCTTGCTGTCTCTTTGGTTCTGGGCATAGCGATAGGCCCTGTTTGGTGCAACAGGCACCACGTCCCTGCCCCCCGCTTCGCTACAGCACGGCGTTAAAGCGCGGCACGCGGGCAGCGGCTGAGCGTCAGGTCCTGCAACCGGATCACCCCCAAGGGCGGCGCATCAAAGATCAGGTCCAGCCACAGCTTTTCGATCCGGCGTTCCGATATCGTACCATAGGCAAGGTCGAACTCGGCCATCTGCACCCCGCCCTCGCCTGCAAGCAGCGACAGTTCCGCCACCAGCTGTTCCACATTCGGCCCATGCTGTACATTGAGCCGCGCGAAGACCACCACCGCGCGCGCCTCTTGCGTTGCCACATCCGCCAGCACATCCAGCCGGATCAGGTGGCGCAGCTCCAACCCCTTGGCCGCAGTGGCTGGCAGCGTGAGGGCCAGCGACAGGAAGCCGCCGTCAAATGCACCGATGTCCAGCTCCAACCCCATTGGCGGCAAGCCATCCCCCTGCTGGTGCTTTTGGCTTAACGACAGGTCGGACTGGTCCGCGTCATGATATAGCACCAGATCAGCCGACAGCTCGCGCCGACGGGCGGGATTGCGGCAATCCATGCCCGCATCCTTCTGGGTGAATAGTGTGGGACGCCACAGCCAATCGCTGCCCAAGGCGGGCGGATTGCCCCCTGCCAGCGGTGCCGTCAGGCCAAGGGGCGGCGGCCCGTCCAAAGGATGCGTGCCCCCTGCGCTGGCCGCAGGGCCACGCCGCTTGGGCCAGAGCTTGGTCAAGAGAACGGAGGTCCGCCCCTGCCGCATGAACATCGCCACCCCCACCGCTTGCCGTTCCGGCACAGGATGGCCCAGCGCCCTGCCCCAGTAAAGCCGCCTGTCACGCCAATAGCGTCCACTTGGGCAATGCCACAGGCAGAAACGTCATGGGCAAACATCACAGGACATCTGCACGCGGTACTTGTTACTCGGGCACCTGATCGGGGGCTTTGGACGAACGGTTGGCATCCTTCAGCGCGTTCAGCATCGATTCCACCAGCTTGCGCCCATCAGTCTCGGCCAGATCGGGACCGGATACCTTGACGCTCAGCGTGCGACCTGCCGCGCTGCCCATGCCGCGCCAATAGCTGCCTTCCTTGCGGTCATAGACCTGAAACAGGAACAGATCGCGCAAGGACAGGGCCTGAGTCACCTGCACATCTTCGGCCCGCCCCGTAGGGCTTAGGCTTTTGCGCCCCGCCTCGGAACTGAAATAGGCGGCCAGCGCCTTGCCATCCGCCACCATCACCGCAGCGGAGCCCGGTCTGCCGAAGGTCACCGAAAACACCGCAGGCGGCACCATGGCACTTTCCGAACATCTGCCGAACAGCACCACCACCGCGCCATCCTTCTGGCGCAGGGTCGCGGGATCGGGACAATAGCCTGCCACCCCCTGCAACCGCAGCCCGTCCTGTCGCAGAATCAGGATATTGGGCAGGGGTTGGCCCGCCATCGCAGGGGATAAGGCCGGAAAGGGGGATAGGGCCATGCCGCTCAGGCAAAGCCAGGCCGCACCAAGGCGCAAGCCCGCACCGCCAAGATCAGCCCCCATACGGACCAATGCTGCTGCTTTCGCGGCCGCGCCTGCAGGCATCCCTGCCCCCTTTGGTAAACGGTGTTCTGCTCCTACCGGTTCCAAGCCCCAAAAGGACGCACCACCGGTCGCGCATTTTGACAAACCTAGCCGCATTCCACGTCCAGAGCCATAGCCAGCACCGCCAGATTGATCTGGTAACGCGGTGCGGTTGCGCTAGTCTGTAGGGCATGAACGATATCTCGGCCTCTCCCGTCCCCCCGCAGACCGAAGCGCCCGCCGCGGGCAAGTCACGCGCCATGCGCATCGATGCGATCGATCTGGCGCGAACCATCGCGATTCTCGCGATGGTGGTGTTCCATTTCACCTTCGATCTGGCCGCCTTCGGCCATATCCCCCCCGAGACGCCCTTTAGCGGCTTCTGGCCCTATTTCGCCCGTACCATTGCCGCCAGCTTCCTGTGTCTGGCGGGGCTATCGCTGTGGCTGGCGCATGGCCACGGCATCCGTTGGCGCAGTTTCTGGACGCGTTGGCGGGTCTTGGTGCTGGCCGCACTGGCGATCACCATCGCCACCTATTTCGGCATGGGCGAGCAATATATCCGCTGGGGCATCCTGCATATGATCGCCGCCGGTAGCCTGATCGGGCTGGCCTTCCTGCGCCTACCGCTGATCGTCATCGTGCTGGCGGCGCTGGCCTGCCTTGCCGCCCCGAATCTGCTGGCATCCGACGCCTTTGCGTCACCTTGGCTGATCTGGCTGGGCCTTGCGCCATCGGTGCCGCTGATGATGGATTACGAACCCCTGCTGCCCTGGCTTTCGCCCGTCTTGGCCGGTATCGCCTTGGGCCGGATCGGCGCGCATTTCGGGCTGTGGCAATTCCTGTGGGGATGGCAGCTGCCCGCCTGGCTCACATGGCCCGGACGCTATAGCCTATGGATCTATCTGGCCCATCAGCCGATCCTTTTCGGCCTTCTTATCCTTTATGCCCGATTTGGTTGAACCAAAGACTTCAGCCGACCTTGCACCCAGCCCCTAGTCACATTAGCCTGCGCCGAAACCGAACCCAGCCCTCCGACGACCTGCCGGACGGCTGTGCATTGCATTTTTGGCCCTGCGCCCCTATCTGAATGCCAAGAACAGGCACCCGAAAGGCCCGCCCGCATGAACTGGATCTCTAACTACGTCCGTCCCAAGATCAACTCGCTCTTCTCGCGCAGGGAAGTGCCTGAAAATCTTTGGACGAAATGCCCTGAATGCGGGACCATGTTGTTCCACCGCGAATTGGCGGGGAACCTGAATGTCTGCATGAACTGCGACCATCACATGGCGATCAGCCCGCGTGATCGTTTCAAGTCGCTGTTCGATGGTGGCATCTTCACGACAGTGAAAGTGCCGGAAGTGGTGGTCGACCCGCTGCATTTCCGCGACCAGAAAAAATACCCCGACCGCCTGAAAGGCGCGCAAAAAGCCACGGGCGAAAAAGAAGCCATGTTGGTGGCCGAAGGCGAAATGGGCCGCACGCCCGTCGTCGCAGTGGCACAAGACTTCCGCTTCATGGCGGGATCGATGGGCATGTATGTCGGCAATGCCATTCTGGCCGCCGCGACCCGTGCGGTTGAAATGAAGCGTCCGGTCATCTTGTTCTCGGCCGCTGGCGGCGCGCGGATGCAAGAAGGCATCCTGTCCTTGATGCAGATGCCGCGCACCACCGTCGCCGTGCAGATGCTGCGCGAGGCAGGTCTGCCCTTCATCGTCGTGCTGACCCACCCCACCACCGGTGGCGTGACCGCATCCTATGCGATGCTGGGCGATGTGCAGATTTCCGAACCCAATGCGCTGATCTGCTTCGCAGGCCCGCGCGTGATCGAACAGACCATCCGCGAAAAGCTGCCCGAAGGCTTCCAGCGCGCGGAATATCTGTTGGATCACGGGATGTTGGACCGCGTGACCCATCGCAAGGAACTGCGCGACGAGCTGATCACCATCACCCGTCTGCTGATGTCCATGCCGCAAGCAATCCGCGCCGACCTGCCCGCTCCGGGCATGCCGGACGGGGCAAGCGCGGCAGACGAAGCCCGTGCGGCTGAGTAAAGGCGGAATACGGTTGTGACCCAAGGATCCGACGCGCTGTTGCAGCGGATGATGACTTTGCACCCCAAGATCATCGATCTGACAACAGACCGCATGCACCGCCTTCTGGCGGTGCTGGACCACCCCGAACGTAAATTGCCGCCGGTCATTCATTTGGCCGGCACCAATGGCAAAGGATCGACCCAAGCGATGATTCGCGCCGGTCTGGAAGCGTCGGGGGCGAAGGTGCATGCCTATACCTCGCCGCATCTGGCGCGCTTCCACGAACGCATCCGCTTGGCCGGAGAGTTGATTTCCGAAGAAGCTTTGACTGCTCTGCTGGACGAGGCTGTGGCAGCCAACGGCCCCGATTCGATCACCTTCTTCGAAGTGACCACGGCGGCGGCCTTGCTGGCCTTTGCCCGTGTTCCTGCCGATTACACTTTGCTGGAAGTGGGCCTTGGCGGGCGCTTGGACGCGACCAATGTGGTCGAACAGCCAGCGCTGACCATCATCACCCCCGTCTCCTTGGACCACCAGCAATATCTGGGCGATACGGTCGATCTGATCGCGGGCGAAAAGGCCGGAATCATCAAGCGCGGTGTGCCGGTCATCGTCGGCCCGCAGACACCCGAAGGCTTGGCGGTGATCGAAGAGAAAGCCGCGCGTCTGGGCGCGCCGATCTGGGCCTTTGGCCAGCATTGGAATGCTTGGGAAGAGCGTGGTCGCCTGATTTTCCAAGACGAAAACGGTCTGCTGGACCTGCCGCTGCCCAATCTTCCCGGCCCGCATCAGATCCAGAACGCGGGCGCGGCGATTGCCGCTTTGCGCCTGCTGGGCAAGGACGAAGCCGCTTGCGAGGCGGCGGTGACGCGCGCTTTCTGGCCTGCGCGGATGCAGCGTCTAGTGCAAGGCCCCTTGATCGATGCGGCAGGTGATGCGGAAGTCTGGCTGGACGGCGGGCATAATCCCGCTGGCGGTGCAGCCGTTGCGGCCACGCTGGCGCGGATGTCCAAACGCCCGACCTATGCGATCTGCGGCATGCTGAACACCAAGGACGTGGTGGGCTATATGATCCCGCTCGCGCCGCAACTGGCGGGCCTGACGGCGGTGTCGATCCCTGACGAGATCAACACCCTTCCGGCGGAAGCGACCCGTGATGCGGCGATAAAAGCCGGTATCGATGCGACCCAAGCCGGATCGGTGCTGGAAGCGCTGCAAGCCATCGTCGCCAAGGACCCGCAAGCCCGTGTGCTGATCTGCGGATCGCTTTATCTGGCAGGCAGCATTTTGCGCGAAAACGGCTAAGGCCATCCGCCTGTGAAAACGTTTTGAAACGGTCCCTTAGGGGGCCGTTTTTATTCCGAATCAGGCAGGGATTTCGGGCC
>DALYSR010000003.1:11345-75235 GCA_031991825.1 Paracoccaceae bacterium | reverse complement strand
CCCCTTGTTAATCATGAGGCGGCAAGGGGGGCGGACGTCAGCTTCACCATGCTAATGATCGTATTCAGGCTAGATCAAAGATGTGGTGAAAAAAAGACTTTTGCCGGGTCGTTTTAAGAGCATGTTAAGCTTTAGCGGTCAGGTTCGCAGAGAGCGGACCACGTGCGCGGGGCAGAAGGGTCGGCAGTATGAAGCAAAATCAGGTGATCGATGCGGTGGTCATCGGGCGCAATGAAGGGCGTCGCCTTGAAATCTGCTTACGGTCTCTGAAGGAAGGAATACGCCATATTGTCTATGTCGATAGCGGTTCTACAGACGGCTCTCAGGAGCTGGCGCGTGATTTGGGTGCTTATGTGGTCGATCTTGATCGTGACCAGCCTTTCACGGCTGCGCGAGCGCGCAACGCGGGCTTGGCGGCAATGGCGGGCGACCCACCAGATTTCGTGCAGTTTCTTGACGGAGATTGTGAGTTGCGCGCGGGATGGATTCCTGCAGCTCTACAAGCCTTTCAGGCTCATCCCGCTGCGGTTGTGATCTGCGGCAGGCGGCGCGAACGTGCACCTGAGGCGTCAATCTACAATCACATCACGGATAGAGAGTGGGACACACCGGTCGGGCAAGCCAAAGCCTGTGGCGGTGATACACTGATGCGCTATGGCGCAGTGATGGCGGTGGGTGGATACAGGGCCGCATTGATTGCCGGAGAGGAGCCGGAGCTATGTCTGCGCTTGGCGCGTGAAGGTGGCCAGATTTGGCGCATCGATGCCGAAATGACTTGGCATGACGCTCATCTGATACATTTCTCGCAATGGTGGCGTCGGATGCGGCGTTCGGGCTATGCCTATGCGGAAGGCGCTTATCTGCATGGCGCAGCACCAGAGCGGCATTGGCGCGCCGAACTGCGGCGCACCTTGCTATGGGGGGCGGTAATTCCCGTTGCGGCCGTCATCTTGGGGATGCTGCACCCGCTCGGCTGGGCAGTGCTTCTGGCCTATCCGCTACAAATCTTGCGCCTGACATTGCGCGATAAAAGCCAGCCTAAAGCCGCGCAGTTCGCACTCTTAACGATTTTGTGTCGCGTTGCAGAACTGCAAGGGGCGCTGGAATTTGCGCTCGATCTTCTGAAGGGGCGACGTCGGGGCCTGATTGAGTACCGTGTAGATTGACCAGTCGGGTCCAAACTGCATGCAGGACAAGCGGTGGCAGGATGGCGAGGCATATCAAGTAACGAGACCCTAGCCGTTTTGGAGCCGAGCTCGCACGCCACAGCCATTCCAAAGCCATCTTCCGCATCCAAAGCGGCGCGCGGATTTGTTTTCCCACAACGAAGTCAAGACTTGCGCCAAGCGAACAGAATCCGATCTTGGTTGCGACCTCGCGGGCATGGGCCGCAAAGCATTCTTGGCGAGGAGAGGACAGGGCAATAATGCAAAGTTGCACGCCAGCCTTTTCCATATCGACAATCGCGCTTCTGGCATCATTTCCTTCAGGGTCGAAACCCATCGGAGGCGAGGCCATCCAGACCACCTGCAAATCAGGGATTTCTAGCTTCAGCTTTTCTGCCGCTAATTCAAGAGTTTCTAGAGTTGCGCCATAGAAGCCGACCTTTATGCCTTCTTTGGCCGCCAATGAGAGTAGGGGACGCAGGTTATCCGATCCGGTCACGAGATCGACATTCCGACCCGCCAGCCGAGACAACCAGACGATCGGATTGCCATCGGCTACGGTCAGATCATGCGCGTCACATGCGGCGGCAAAGCGCTGCGAACGGCGTTGCTCGACCAGATGGTTGAGATTGATTGTTGCGAGGGCAAAGCCTTGCCCGCGCAAGAGCCGCCGACGCACTTCATCGACCAAACTGGACTGGTTGGGGATCGTGATAGGTATTGATTTGAATGAAAAAAAGCGTTGCACTTGTTACCACCTTGAACCACAAAAATACCGATAGAACCTCGCTTTCAGCTCCAGTTTCGAATGGCCAAGGATGCAGGGTAAAATATTTCTTATACAGTGCATGTGTCAGCCAGTTCAGGAGTTGCCGCGATCGAACTGATCATTGCGTTAATTTAGACCTGCTTTAGGGCGAGTTTGGGGCAGATTGGTGTCATTGACGCTGGCCCTGAAACTGGGGTTTTTCGGCGTCGCTCAGCATTTGGCGGCATATCGGCAACGCCTTGGGACAGGAGCTGCGATGTTAGAGCAGGGGAATATTTTCGCAGCCTTCATGCTGGCAATCTGGCCGGTCGTGACGCTGGTGCTGTTTTCCAAACTCGACATGCAGCAGGCGCTTATCTGGACCCTTCTGGCCTCGTATATGTTCTTGCCACCGGCGACCGGTTTTGATCTGCCGATGGTTCCAGCGATGACCAAGGATAGCATCCCGTCCATCATGGCGCTTCTGACAGTGCTGTTTGTGCAGGGAAAACGCATTTCCCTCCTGCCAGAAAGTCTTGTTGGTAAGGTGCTGATGTTAATGTTTATTCTTAGTCCGATTGCGACTGTGATGAACAACGGTGACCCCATGCCGCTGGCGATGGGGGTCAGTCTGCCTGGGCTGCGCCTTTACGATAGCGTGTCGATTTGTATGTCGCAGGTCATCATCTTGATCCCCTTCGTTATGGCGCGGAGCATTCTTGGTGACGAAAACGGCATCCAAGCCATTTTGAAAGCGCTCGTGGTGGCAGGCCTGATCTATTCCGTGCCGATGCTGATCGAGGTGCGGATATCGCCGCAGCTGAACACGATGATTTACGGCTACTTCCAACACGATTTCGTGCAGTCCATACGTTTCGGAGGCTTCCGGCCTTTCGTTTTCATGACTCACGGACTTTGGGTGGCCTTCTTCGCCTTTATGTCGGTCGCGGCGGCGGCGGCGATGCTGCGCGCGACGCCGACGGCCGGACGGGCAAAAGCCACGATGATTCTGCTCTATCTATGTGCCATGCTGATCTTGTGCCGAAGTTTCGGGCCCTTGGCCTATAGCTTGGCGATTGTGCCGATGGTGCTTTTTGCCCCCCCGCGCCTGCAAATGATTTTGGCGATCGCAATGACGGCTGTGGTGATCGGCTACCCGTTTTTGCGCGGCAGTAATTTGGTCCCGGTCGAGCAGTTGATCGCCTGGGCAAGCGCACTTGACGAGGATCGCGGCCGTTCCCTTACCTTCAGGGTCATGAACGAAGAGCTGTTCCTTATCAAAGCCGCGCTTAAGCCATGGTTCGGATGGGGCAGTTTCGGACGGAATTTCCTGCATGACCCCTTCTCGGGCGAAAGCACGCTTGTTGCTGATGGCGGTTGGATCCTGACATTGGGTATATTTGGCTGGGTGGGGTATATTGCCGAATTTGGTCTACTGATCCTGCCGATTTTCACATTGTGGCGCGTGGGGGGGAGAGGCGGCCAGCTGAGCTATGCTGCCACCGCGCTCGCGATGATTCTGGCCGCGAATCTGTTCGATCTGCTGCCGAACGACACCCTGATTCCCTTCACATGGCTCATGGCAGGTGCGATTCTGGGCTATGCCGAGCGCTTGGCCGCAGGGAAACTGCCCGCTGAGGCGAAAAATATCGCGAATATTGACCCCGTCGAAATAAAGAAGAAACGAACGGTGCTGTAAGCTTGCTACACTAATCCATCGGGTCACGGCCGCCCCGAGTTGTCCTTAGTTTAGCCTGTTTTTCCTCATAGGTTGATCCAAACGTATTTAATGGTGCCAATTTATGACTGAGGTTTTTGTCAAACACGCAACACCTGTGGATGCAGGGAATGATATGGATATCGCGATCATCGGCATGGCAGCCCATCTGCCGGGCGCCGACGATATAGAAGCGTATTGGCAAAATCTTCGGGATGGCATCGAATCCATCCGCGCGCTCACGCCGGAAGAACTGAAAGCGGCTGGTGAAAGTCCGGCAAAGATCGCGCAGCCCAATTATGTGCCTGCTGCAGCGATTTTGGACGGGCTTGAGATGTTCGATGCCTCTTTCTTTGGGTTTTCACCCAAAGAGGCTGCGATCCTTGATCCGCAGCACCGTCATTTTCTGGAAACGGCATGGGAAGCTTTGGAAAACGCGGCCCATCCGCCAGAGGCCTTTGCCGGTCGCATCGGGGTTTGGGCGGGCTGCGGCATGGGCAGCTATTTCTATTTCAACATTTGCTCCAACCGCGATCTGGTCGATCAAACCGGTATGTTCTTGCTGCGCCATACAGGCAACGACAAGGACTTCTTGGCGACGCGGGTAAGTCATGTCTTTGATTTGAAAGGCCCCTCGATCAACGTGCAGACGGCGTGTTCGACAAGTCTGGTGGCTGTGCATTCTGCCGTGCAGGCGCTTTTGAACGGCGAATGCGATATGGCCTTGGCCGGAGGGGTCACGATCGAATTGCCGCATGGCCGTGGCTATCTGTATCAGGAAGGCGAAATCCTGTCACCGGATGGCCATTGCCATGCGTTTGATCACCGTGCGCAGGGAACGGTTTTCGGATCTGGGGCTGGTTGCGTGGTGCTGCGGCGACTGCAGGATGCGCTGGCGGATGGCGATCACATTTGGGCCGTGATCAAGGGATCGGCGGTCAATAATGATGGGGCATCGAAGGCGGGCTATCTGGCCCCGTCGGTCGAAGGGCAAGCCCGCTGCATCGCCGAAGCGCAGGCGGTGGCAGGCGTTTCTCCTGAAACGGTATCTTATGTGGAATGCCACGGGACGGGCACCTATCTTGGCGATCCGATCGAAGTTGCGGCTTTGACCGAGGCTTTCGGGAATGCGACGCAGCGCGACTCGGTTTGCGCTCTGGGGTCGGTGAAGACGAATATCGGCCATTTGGATACGGCAGCTGGGGCGGCCAGCCTGATCAAGGTGGCTTTGTCTTTGCATCACCGGCAGTTGCCACCCAGCCTTGGCTATGAAGCCCCCAATCCCTCCATCGATTTCGTCGCCTCGGGTTTTCGCGTGAACGACCGGTTACAGAACTGGGACGGGCCGGTTTTACGCGCTGGCGTCAATAGCTTGGGCGTAGGTGGCACCAATGCGCATGTCGTTTTGCAAGAGGCCCCCATATCCGCTCCGGCGGCGGAAAGTGACTGGCCCTTCCAGCCCTTGGTGATTTCAGCCAAGTCGAAAGCGGCGCTTGATGGGCAGGCGCAGAAGCTGGCAGCCCATTTGCGTGCGCATCCCGATCAGAATTTTGCCGATGTCGCCTATACGTTGAAAGAAGGCCGTCGCGCCTTTGAAAAGCGCCGGGTGCTTGTGGCTTCCAGCGCGGCAGAGGCGGCGGAGATGTTGCAGGGCGGGGACCCGCGACGGGTCTTTTCGCATGACTGGCTTGGCGACAACCCCGAGGTCGTGTTCATGTTCCCCGGCGGGGGCGCGCAATATGCGGGCATGGCGCGGGATCTCTATGAAACTGAACCGGTTTTTGCGGATTGGATGGATCGGGGCTTGGCGCATTTGCAGCCAAAACTGGATTACGATCTAAGGGCGATATGGTTGCCATCCAAAGACGGGCTGCAAGCGGCAGATGCGGCGTTGAAACGGCCTTCGGTGCAATTGCCGCTGATCATGATGACGGAATATGCCTTGGCCCAGCTATTCCAGTCATGGGGCCTGCGTCCGGCCGCCTTGATCGGCCATTCGATGGGGGAAAATACCGCAGCCGCTTTGGCGGGTGTGATGTCCTTCGAAGACTGCATTGATTTGGTTCATCTCAGGGGAAAATTGTTCGACAGCGTGCCGGCCGGTGGCATGGTCTCGGTGCCGCTTTCGGCTGCGGCTTTGGGGTCCTATCTAGGCGAAGGCCTTGATTTAGCTTCGGATAATGCACCTGAACTTTGTGTGGTTTCAGGATCAGACGCAACGCTTGGCGCTTTGATGGAACGCTTGTCGAAGGATGGTGTCGAGTGCCAACGCATCGCCATCGACATCGCCGCGCATTCGCGCATGCTGGAGCCGATCCTTGATCGGTTTGCTGCGCATCTGGGCCAGATGACATTGAATGCGCCGCAATTGCCGATCATCTCCAATCGCTCGGGCCAAGTTTTAAGCGCCCAAGAGGCGGTCGATCCTGCCTATTGGGTCGCCCATCTGCGCAATACTGTGCAGTTCCGACTGGGGATTGAAACGCTGAAGCGCGATACCAAGCGGGTCTTTGTGGAGATGGGGCCGGGGCGGGCCATGTCATCTTTGGCGCAGGCCAATGGGGTTGCTGTGGGCCAAGTCATTCCGGCTTTGCGTCATCCCGAACAATCGGTTGGCGATGATGCTTGGCATATGACGAGCATTGCGCGGCTTTGGGCATGCGGGGTGACGGTCGATTGGGCGCAGATCTGGGGCGATGCTCCAAGACGGCGCGTGCCGCTGCCCAGCTATGCTTTCCAACGCGACGCTTACTTCATTGAAGCCGCGGTTCCCTCTGCCGTGATGGATACCGAACTGCCGTTGCGGGTGGATGATCTGTCGCAATGGGGCTGGGAAACCGTTTGGCAGCCGCAAGCCGCAGGCGCCGAGGTTGAGGACTTGGCAGGAAGGCCGGTGGAAAATTGGCTTATTTTCGAGGATGAAGCAGGACTTTCCATCAAAGTCGCAGGGATGTTGCAGGCAGCCGGCCAGCGCGTGACCCGGGTGCGGACAGGCGATGCTTTCGCGCGACTGGGTGATGGGCTTTATAGCTTGTCCCCCGAACATGGTCGCGATGGATATGATGCCTTGATGCAAGATTTGGTGGATCGGGATATAATCCCCGCCCATATCTTGCATTCTTGGCTGGTGACAGATCGGGAGAGTTTCCGCCCTGGTTCAAGCTTCTCGCATCGAAATATCGAACAGGGTTTTTATGCCTTGTTCCACCTTGCGCAGGCCTTGGCCGATGTCGACCTGCCAAAACCCGTGCGGATTTTGACGCTGACAAGCGGAGCGGTTCAGGTCAAAGGCGAAGCCTTAGCCTATCCTGAAAAAGCCATGGTGTCCGGCCCTGTTAGGGTCATTCCTCGTGAACTTCCTGATATCGATGTGGGCTGGCTAGATCTGTCGGTCTCCACGGCTCCCGAGCTGGTAATCGAAGAACTTCTTGCACCAACCCTGTCGATAGCCGCTTTGCGCGGGGAAAGACGCTATGTTCAAAATCTGCGGGCGGCTGCTTTGCCCGCACAAGAGCTGGCGCTGAAGCAAGGCGCGCATGTCTTCATCACCGGCGGCTTAGGCGGGATTTCCCGTACCATCGCAGAAGATTTGGCGCGGAAATCTTCCGTCCGGTTGAGCTTGATTTCGCGCCGCGAATTGCCCGCGCGGGACCAGTGGTCCCAGCTACTGGCGTCAGGAACCACATCCGCGGCAACCCGTCAGGCAATCTTGGCGGTGCAACGATTGGAAGCGGCTGGCGCCTCGGTCGGGGTGATCCGTGCCGATGTGGCAAACCCTAAAGAAATGGCTGAGGCCAAAGCCATTGCAGAACAACGCTTTGGCCGTGTGGATATGGTGATCCATGCTGCAGGCTTGTTGGATGATGCCCCGCTACTTGGTAAGTCGGTAGTTGAGGTCGAAGACGTTTTCGCAGCAAAAATGCATGGCTGTCAGGTTCTTGATCGTGTCTTCCCTGATGGCAGTGTCGATTGGATGGTGTTGTTCGGATCAAGCTCGACGGCGACCGGACCTGCGGGGCAGATCGATTATGTCGCCGCGAATGAATATCTGAACGCTTATGCGCGTCATCGGCAAGGCGGGAGGACCAAGGTTGTCGCTCTGAACTGGGGTATGTGGCAAGAGGTGGGTATGGCCGCAGAGGCGCAGTCCCGTCGCAGTGGTGCTGCCGAACCGCGCAACCTGCAGCTGCCGATGTTGGATCAACTGGCCGACGATGGCAAAGGAAATCTAATATTTACAGCCCATTATGGCTTTGATCGCTGGGTGTTGGATGGCCACCGCACCAAGGCTGGCCAAGCGTTGATTCCCGGTACCGGCTATATAGAGGTGATCGCTGAGGCTTGGGCGCAACTTGAAGGTGATCGGCCGTTTGAGATTCGTGATCTGACATTCTTCCGCGCCCTTGATGTGCCAGAGGGTCACCGCAAGGAAATCCGCGCAGTCCTGCGCAAGACCGCATCGGGTTACAGCTTTGATCTGCAATCGGCAGTTGCTACAGCGCAGGGCAAAGCATGGCTCCCCCATGCCAGTGCGGAAGTTTTGGGGCTGGAGCGCGCGGCTGATAAATACTTGTCGATCAAGGATATCACGGCGCGCCTACCACAGGCGGAACAAGGTGTGGGCCTAAGCTCGCCACAAGAAGCGCATCTGGCGTTTGGGCCCCGCTGGCGGGTTTTGCACAGCCGGAGTTTTGGTCATGCCGAAGGGTTCGCAGGCCTGGCGCTGCCCGAGGCTTTTATCGGCGATATGGCCGAAGGCTGGCACACGCATCCCGCTTTGCTCGATCTGGCAACGGGTTGGGCAATGGATCTGATCGAAGGCTATGATTCCACAACGCTTTGGGTGCCGTTGTCCTACACGGCACTGCGTCTTTATGGTGCTTTGCCTGCAGCGATTTTCAGCCATGTGCGAATCCATGGTGCCAATCACGCAGCACAGGGACGGGCGGTCTTCGATGTTACCCTGACCGATGCGGATGGACGCATTTTGTTGGAGGTCGAAGGCTTTACCATGCAAAGCCTCCCAGATGGCTTGCATTTTGAGGCGCCTGATCCGCGCAGCTTGATCCGAGAAGAACATGCCCAGGTTAGTTCGACGGCGGAAGCGCGACAATTGCAGCTTTTGGCGCAGGCCATCCGGCCGATCGAGGGGCCAGAGGCATTCGCCCGTGCCTTGGCGCGGGGGCAGGCGCAGATTTATGTTTGTGCGCAGGATCTGCCTGCCGTGATCCGCCACAACGCGCAGAACGATGCGCAGTCGCGAGAGACGACCAGTTTCGCGCGCCCGGCCTTGCAAAGCGATTATCAGGCGCCGCGCAACGACATTGAACATGCCCTCTGCGGCTATTGGCAGGACTTGCTGGGCGTAGATCAGGTCGGTGTTGAAGACAGCTTCTTTGATCTAGGGGGGCACAGCTTGGTCGCGGTGCGTCTTTTTGCAATGATCAAAAAGGCTTACCGCTGCGACTTCCCTATTTCCATCTTGTTTGAAGCGCCGACCATTGCGGCAATCGCTGCGCGGATCGAAGCTGAAATCGGCCCGCAGGAAGGGTCATTGGCCCCAGACGCGCCACACTCGACGAGCGTGGCGGTTGCGCCTAAATCGGGACGTTTCACGCATTTGGTGGCCATGCATCGTGGGGATGGCGGACCCGAACTCCCCTTCTTCCTTGTCGCAGGCATGTTTGGTAACGTTTTGAACTTGCGGCATCTTGCGCAACAGATTGGTGCCGATCGGCCATTCTATGGTTTGCAAGCACGCGGGCTTTATGGGGATGAGCCGCCACATGAAGACTTTGCCGACGCCGCGCGCGACTATATTGCCGAAATGCGTCAGGTGCAGCCAAACGGGCCTTATCTGGTGGGTGGCTTCTCGGGCGGGGGGCTGATCGCATGGGAAATCGCGCGCCAGTTGCAGGAGATGGGTGAAGAAGTGCCCTTGCTGGTGCTCCTCGATACGCCATTGCCGAAGCGTCCACAGCTTTCCAAAACAGATAAATTGCAAATCCGTCTGGCCGAAATGCGTGCGGAAGGTCCCGCCTTCTTTCCCCGTTGGTGGCGCGATAAACAAGCGGCGCGGGAAGCGCAGGCTGCGCGTTTGCTGGGGGATCGCAGCGCGCAGGGCAGCTTCCATAATCTCGCCATTGAAGCCGCTTTCTTGCGCGCGCTGCAGGACTATAGCTTAGAGCCCCGTCTGGACGGCGAAACCTTGCTCTTCCGGCCACCCTTGGACCTGCATTGGAAGCTGACGGGCGGGCGCTGGGTGTCACAAGCGCGCGAGTTTGTCTTTGATGACAACCAGTTGACGCCCTACGTCAAGGATCTGCGCATTTATGAAGTGCCCGGCGATCATGATAGCATGGTGCTTGAGCCCAACGTCCGCGTTTTGGCCGCCGACTTGCGTCGCGCGCTAGCAGCGTATCGGCAAACAGTACAACCGAAAGCGGTGGCGTGAATGGTGAAGATTCTGACGATCATTCTGAATTGGCGCACTGCAGAGATGACCTTACAGGCCGCTGAAGCCGCTTTGCAGGCCATGCAAGGCATTGAAGGCGCTTTGACAATTGTCGACAACCACTCCGAGGATGGCAGTTTTGAGCTGATGGCGGCTCGGGTGAAGGCGCGTGGTTGGGATGTGGGGGCCCAGCAAGTGCGCGTGTTGCAAGCTGGCCGCAACGGTGGCTTTGGGGCCGGAAATAACCATGGCATCAGGGCCGGTATGCCTGATGGTGGTCGGCCGGATTACGTCTATATCTTGAATTCGGACGCTTTTCCCGAACCCGAGGCGATCACGTTTCTGGTCGAATTTCTGGAGGCGCATCCGCGCTATGCGTTGGCGGGGAGCTTTATCCAAGGTGTTGACGGGGTCCCGCATCACACCGCGTTCCGTTTCCCCACCATGCTGGGCGAGTTGGAGCAGGCCGCGAAATTCGGGCCTTTGTCGCGGCTGTTACGCCGCTATGTTATTGCGCCGCCGTTGCCACAAAATACCGAAAAGGTGGATTGGGTTGCGGGTGCAAGCGTTTTGATACGGCAAAGCGCTCTGGATGAAATTGGCCTCTTTGATGAGACATTTTTCCTTTATTATGAAGAAACTGAACTCTGCCACCGTGCCGCCGCTGCCGGTTGGAATACGGCCTATGTTAGGGAAAGTCGGGTCACGCATATTGGCAGCGTGAGCACGGGTATGAAGAAATGGAACCGGATACCGCAGTTCTGGCTCGATTCACGGCTGTATTATTTCAGCAAAACCAAAGGGCGCCTTTATGCGAGCTTTGCGACCGGCGCTTGCCTGCTGGGGGGGCTGCTGTGGCGCGCACGTGTGCTGTTGCAACGCCAGGATATAAACGACCCGAAGTATTTTCTTAAGGATATGCTGGCACATTGGGGACGGAACGCCTGTGGCATTCGTCCGCCGAAGGGGGGCTTGCGATGACCAAACTGACCGCGATTTTGATGGGTGACGAAACGCTGACGCGGCATGCGGCAGAAATCTGGTTGCAGCGGGGGCATGCGCTTGCGCTTGTTGTCACGTCAAGGCCTTCCGTGGCGGATTGGGCCAAGCAACGCGGCATTCGGGTCGAACGCGCGGGGCGTGATCTTGATCAGCGGCTGGGGGATCTGCGCGTGGATTGGCTGCTGTCGGTGGCTAATCTGGAATTAATCTCGAAAGCCGTTCTAGAACGGGCCACGCAGGGTGCAGTGAACTTCCACGATGGTCCTTTGCCAGAATATGCGGGGCTGAATGTCCCCGTCTGGGCCCTGCTGGCCGGAGTGGAACGGCACGGCATCACATGGCATCTGATCGAAGGTGGTGTCGATGAAGGTGATGTTCTTGAACAAAGATTTTTCGATCTCTCGCCAGATGAGACGGCCCTTAGTCTGAATACCCGTTGCTTTGAAGCGGGGCTGGAAAGCTTTCCGGCCGTTGTCGCACAGATGGAAAATGGCCTTCGGCGTCAACCGCAAGACCTGTCGCGGCGACAGCTTTATCTGCGCGACACAAGGCCTTCGGCTTTCGGTCGACTGAACTTCCAGCGTCCGGCAGAGCATTTGGCGCGGCTGGTGCGGGCACTGGATCACGGACAGTACTGGAACCCTTTGGCCACGCCAAAGATTGCGACGTCGCGAGGGATGGTAAATGTGGCCTCGGCGGAAGTGGTTGCGCTGCAGGGATCGCCCGGGCAGGTTCTGCGCAAAGGGCCGGACGGACTTTTGATCGCGTGCGGTGCGGACGCTATTTTGATGTCTGGCTTTTCATGTGGTGCCAAGGGGCTGCCGCTGGACTTGTCCGATTTGGCGGATGACATTCTGCTTTCGGTTTTGCCCGAAGAAGAGCGCAGCTTGAATGAGGCGCAGGCAAGGCTTGCAAAAACGGATGCCAAGCTCCGCCAAATTTTGCGCGATAGCACGCCGTTGAAGTTGCCTCAGACGCGGGATGTAACCGCAGGGGATTTGGTCACTCTGCCGATCCCGCCGCATTCGCTCGCGCTGCTTTCTTTGGCCGCATGGCGTGCGGTGGGGGGGGAAGGTGCCGGAATTGCCTTGCGCAAACAGCAGGCGGTGCAGGGCTATAGTGCAGGTTGGTCGCCGCTTATCGTTCCGTCAGGGGGTAATCTTGGCGAGGCACTGCAAAAGATTGACGCCCAGCTTGCAGGCGAAACAGGTGATTTTGCTTTGGATCTGCGGGCGCGTGATCGTGATCTTGCAGGTAAATGGCTGCCGGATCTGGGGATTTCGTTGGACGGTGCGGCAGTCGAAGGTGCTGCGTTGACCTTGACGGATCAAGCAGCGATCATCAATTCCGCGCGTCTGGATCTTTCGGATGCGCAGCTTTGGGTGGATCGTATCCTCTCGATCGCCGGTCAGATTTCGCGCCTGTCGCCGGATACCGAACTTCGGCGTCTGCCGCGGTTGTCTGAAGCGGATTATCAGCAGATCATCCATGATGCCAATCAAGAGGTTGGCGATCATCCAGATCATTGTGTTCATGAAGCCTTCGAAGCGCAGGTGCGACTGACGCCAGACGCGGAAGCCTTGGCTTTTGAAGGTCAAAGCTTTACCTACGCCGCGCTGAATGCCCGCGCCAATCAGGCCGCACATCTTTTGCGACAGATGGGCGTAGAGGCGGGGCAACTGGTTGGCCTTCACCTGCGGCGTTGTCCGGAAATGGTGATTGGGGCTTTGGCCATTCTCAAGGCAGGCGGGGCATATGTGCCGATGGACCCTGCCTATCCCGCTGATCGCACAGCGCTTTACATCGAAGATTCGCAATGCCGGATCATTGTCACGCAGAGCGATCTGCAAGCGGGCTTGCCAACCAGCTTGAAAAGCTTGTGCTTGGATAGTGATCTGCGCTTGCCGAGCCAACCTAGGGAAAATCTGCAAGCCGCGGCATCTCCGGCCGATTTGGCTTATGTGATTTACACCAGCGGCTCGACAGGACGCCCTAAGGGGGTGATGGTCGAGCATCGTAATGTGGTGAACTTCTTCTCGGGTATGGATCGCAAGTTAGGACGTGAGGCCGGCGTCTGGCTGGCCGTAACCTCGCTTTCGTTTGATATTTCTGTTCTTGAACTGTTCTGGACCCTGTCACGCGGTTATAAGTTGGTGCTGTCTTCCGATGAAGATCGGGCTTTGGTGGCAGGGGGGCGGATAAGATCGGCGCGTAGCGTTGATTTTTCGCTGTATTATTGGGGCAATGACGATGGCGCTGGTCCCAAGAAATACGAATTGCTGCTGGAAGGCGCCAAATTTGCCGATCGGCACGGGTTCACCGCGATCTGGACGCCCGAACGCCACTTCCATGCTTTCGGTGGTCCCTATCCCAATCCGGCGGTGACAGGCGCGGCGGTGGCAGCCGTGACGCGGAATTTGGCTGTAAGAGCAGGGTCTTGCGTGGTTCCATTGCATCACCCCGCACGCATTGCCGAAGAATGGGCGGTCATCGATAATCTGACCAATGGGCGCGCGGGCATCGCGATCGCCTCTGGGTGGCAGCCTGAGGATTTCGTGTTGCGGCCGGAAAATACGCCGCCAGCCAATAAGGCCGCGATGTTTGAAGCGGCGGACCAGCTGCGCAGGCTGTGGCGCGGCGAAGGTGTCGATTTCCCCATGGCATCGGGTGAGATGTTCTCGGTTCGGACGCAGCCACGTCCGGTGTCGGCTGAACTGCCTTTATGGGTAACCACGGCTGGCAATCCAGAGACTTGGCGCGAAGCCGGTCGGCTGGGGGCGAATGTTCTGACCCACCTCTTGGGGCAGTCCATTGAGGAAGTGGCTGAAAAGATTAGTCTCTATCGCAAGGCGCGCCACGAGGCGGGCTTTGATCCCGAAGCAGGTCAGGTCACGCTGATGCTGCACAGCTTTATCGCATCATCCCGAGAAGAGGCGCGGCGCCAAGCTGAAGCGCCGATGAAGGCCTATCTTGCTGCGGCTGTCGGGTTGGTCAAGCAATATGCTTGGGCATTTCCTGCCTTCAAGAAGCCGCAAGGGGTGAGCGATCCTATGCAGATTGACCTGCGTAGCCTGTCGGATGCAGAAAACGCTGCAATCCTCGACTTCGCCTTCCAGCGCTATTTTGAAGATTCCGGTCTGTTTGGTACGGTTGATGACGCGCTGGCTCGGGTTGAGCAATTGAAGCGGATCGGGGTCGGTGAAGTTGCCTGCCTGATCGACTTCGGCATCGCGCCTGATGTGGTGATGGCGGGGCTGCACCCCTTGGCTGAGGTGGTGGCGCGTGCAAATCTGGGGCAGGAACTGGCGGAAGATGACTATTCGATTGCCGCTCAATTGGTCCGCCATGGCGTGAGCCATTTGCAATGCACACCCTCCATGGCGCGGATGATCGCCATGAATGACGATAGCCGTATCGCGCTGGGCGGCGTGGGCACCTTGTTGCTGGGAGGGGAAGCCTTGTCGGGGGGACAGGTCGCGGATTTGCGCAAAGCATCCAAGGCGCGCATCCTGAACATGTATGGCCCGACCGAAACCACCATCTGGTCCAGTGCCGAAGATGTGGGCCAGCCGGAGGCGACGGTGAACATCGGCAAGCCTTTGGTCAATCAGCAGCTTTATGTGCTGGATGATCACGGGCAACCTGTCCCGATGGGGCGCGAGGGGGAGCTGTGGATCGGGGGGGACGGGGTGACCCGTGGCTATTGGCAACGCCCCGACCTGACCGAGGAACGCTTCCGTCCCGACCCGTTCGTGGCACCCGACAAGGCGCCGCCATGGGGGGCGCGGATGTATCGGACGGGGGATTTGGTGCGTCGGCGTGGGGATGGCAAATTGGACTTCCTTGGCCGTGCCGATCATCAGGTGAAGCTAAGGGGGTACCGGATCGAGCTTGGAGAGATCGAGGCCGTGCTTGAAGCCCAACCTTCCGTGCGCCAAGCCGTTGTTCTGGTGCGTGAAGATAGTCCTGGTGATCTGCGGTTGGTGGCATATCTGGCCGGTCCGGATCGATACGGATTGGCGGAAACCACCTTGAAGCAAGCCGTGGCAACGGTGCTGCCCGAACATATGCGGCCTGTCCATTACGTGGTGCTGCAGGAATTCCCCTTGACGCCGAACAGGAAGGTCGACCGTAAAGCTTTGCCCCTGCCACAACTACAGGATGCACCCAGCGATCCCGTTATTGTCGATCAGGGGGATGCAGATGAGGTGCAGGCCAAAATCGCCGCGGTTTGGTGCAAGGTTCTGGGTCTGCGCAATGTCAGCGGGCGTGATAATTTCTTCGCGCTGGGCGGGCACTCCTTGCTGGCGGTTCAGGCGCATCGCGAAATTTCTTTGGCTTTGGGTACGGGCAAGCTGTCGATCACGGATATCTTCCGTTTCCCGACCCTGCAGGGGCTGGCCGCCCATCTTGGGGGTAATGCTGCCAATGATGTAAGCTTGGCCGCGCCGAAAGCTGCAGCATTGCAGGCATTTGCGCAGAGTGCCGCGTCGACGCAAGCGCAGGCGCGGCAAGATGCCATGTCACGCCGACGGCAAATGCGCGCGGCGCGCGAGGGGTGAGCCGTTCCACAGCAGCAAGTGGCGGGCAAGCCTTGCTTGCCGCGTTAAGGCCGGTGTTGCCAAAGGGGGCCGCTGCGGCTTGGGCCGATCCACGGCGTGATCATGGATTATGGGATGGGGAATATCTTCCTAACGCTGTCGAGACACGACATATGGAGTTTTCCGCTGGCCGTGCGGCCGCGCGCCAAGCAATGGCGCAACTGTCCGTCGCACCGCAGGCCATCCTGCATGGCAAGGATCGGGCGCCGATCTGGCCGCAAGGGATCACCGGATCGATCAGTCATAGCGCAAGCGATTGTCTGGCCGTGGTGTGGCTTGCCCATCAGCAGGGCATTGGGATCGATTTGGAGCCTGCCACCCCGCTCGAAGCCGCGCTGTGGCCAGTCATTCTGCGCCCAGAAGAACGGGACGCGTTGCAAGATACCGATGATCCAGCTTTGCAGGCCAAACGGATTTTCACGATCAAAGAGGCGGTCTATAAGGCGCAATATCCGCTAAGCCGCCGACTTTTCGGCTTCGATGCGATTTCGGTTTCGTTGCAAGCCGATCAGCCCATGCGATTCTCGGCGCGCTTTTTGCAGCGGGCGGTTCCGTTCCGGATCGGCGATGCTTTGACGGGATTTCATCTTCAGGTTGATGATCAGCTGCTCGCGCTCTGCCATACGTAGTGTTATGCGACAGGTTGTCGCAGTTTTTTGATGATTTCCCGCGACAGCCTTAAATAACACGTTACAGTTCCAACATGCCTTTTTGGGGAGAGAGGCGCTGGAGGTTGTGATGAACAAGTTGATCGCCGTTCTTTGTGTGCTGTGCTGGTCGGGCTTTTGGGTCTTCGGCTATCTTGCCTTGACGGCTGACAAAACGCAGGCGACGCAGATGATGCTGGGCACTGCCGTGGCGGGAATATGCTTCTTGGGCGGCGTGTTCGCCTATCTGTATCTGTGCCGCGAAAAGCCGTTCAACTATATCCGTGTCGAACAGCGTCAGAGCTAGGAAATCAATGGGCAAGGGGCATAGCCTCTTGTCGGTTTGACTGGTCCAGCTTACCTCTGGATCATGAAACATCGCATTCCCTTTTTGTCGAAGCCACCGGTGATTGCGGTGGTGCGGTTGCAAGGATCGATCGGGATGGGCGCGCGTAGCCTGTCGGATCAGTCGGTAGCACCCTTGTTGCAGCGGGCTTTTGCCAAAGGCAAACCGGCAGCCGTGGCCTTGGCGATCAACTCGCCCGGCGGATCCCCCGTCCAGTCTTCGCTGATCGCCGCGCGTATCCGGCGTCTGGCCGAAGAACATGATGTTCCCGTGCATGCTTTTGTCGAAGATGTGGCTGCCTCGGGCGGGTATTGGTTGGCAACCGCCGCGGATTACATCTGGGCGGATGAAAGTTCGATGCTGGGGTCGATCGGGGTGATTTCGGCGGGCTTTGGTCTGCATGACTTCATTGCGCGCCACGGGATCGAACGGCGTGTGCATACGGCGGGGCGTTCGAAATCCTTGGCTGATCCGTTCAAACCCGAACGTCCCGAAGATGTCGCGCGGTTGGACGCTTTGCTTGCGCCGCTGCATCAGAACTTTATCGCCCATGTCAAATCCCGTCGCGGCGCGCGTTTGGATCAGTCGGCGGATCTGTTCAATGCCGATGTCTGGCTGGGGCAAGAAGCGGTGCGGCTTGGTCTGGTCGACGGTATCGGCCATCTGGTTCCGAAAATGAAAGAGCTTTACGGCGATAAGGCCCGTTTCGCGACATTTGGGCCGAAGCGGTCCTTCCTAAGCCGGTTTGGCATCTCCTTCACCGATGCCATCGTCTCGACGGTGGAAGAGCGGGCGCTTTGGGCGCGGTTTGGATTGTAAAATGCTGTTCAAAATCATCATCATATTCCTGTTGGCCATGGTATTGGTGGGCATGATCGGCAAGCTGGTCTTCCCCAGCGCCTATGATCGCGCCGTGGGCCGCAAGCGGGCGACCTGCCGCGATTGCGGTCGTCCGATGATCGGCAAGACCTGTAGCTGTGGGGGACGCCGCGCATGACGGCTTTGGTAACGGGGGCTGGCAAGCGGCTGGGGCGGGCGATGGCGCTGTATCTGGCCGAACGTGGTCATGATGTGGCGGTGCATTATGCGGCGTCTGAAGCTGAGGCCGAAGAGGTGGCGGGTCTGATCCGCGCCATGGGGCGCAAGGCCGTGACGCTGCAAGCCGATGTGCTGGATGAGGCACAGGTCGAACAGCTGATCCCGCGCGCGCGTGCCGCCTTGGGTGATCTGACCGTGTTGATCAACAATGCCTCGATCTTCGAACCTGATACGCTGGAGACCGGTACACGTCTTAGTTGGGATCGCCATATCGAATCCAACCTGCGGGCGCCTTTCGTGCTGAGCCAAGCCTTTGCCGCGCAATGCCCTAGGGCGGTCTTGGACGAGATGGGCGAGCCGGTGGCGCAGGGCTTGATCGTCAATATGCTGGACCAGCGCATCCATAAGCTGACGCCGGAATTTGCCAGCTATACCATTGCCAAGATGGGCCTGTGGGCGCTGACGCAAACCGCAGCGCAGGGGCTTGCACCGCATGTGCGGGTCAATGGGATCGGGCCGGGGCCGACGCTGCAAGGCGCGCGCCAGTCGCTAGAGGATTTCACCGATCAGCGCCGCGCGACGCTTCTGGAGCGGGGGGCAAACCCACGGGATATCTGTGCCGCGCTCGGCTTCTTTATGGATTCGCCTGCGGTCACGGGACAGATGATTGCGGTGGATGGCGGCCAGCATTTGGCGTGGAAAACCCCTGATGTTTTGGGTGTGGAATAGCGTTTTTGGCGAATGGTCGCGAGAGTTGTCCACTTTTGCGACCAGTTTAACAGATTCGCGCTTTAAGCACCTGTAATAGCTATAGTTTAGAATCAAGTGATAAATTTAACCATTGTTTTCAATGTTTTAGTAAATCGCCTAATAAATGGGCATGTTAACGAAACAGTCGAAAAACAAGGGAAAATCGCGGTTCTCTGACTTTTGCCCTCAGGGTTATCCACAGAAACGGTGGATTGCTTCTCTCTTGAATGGGGGCGGTATCCGTGCACAGGAAAGAAGAATCGGCTACCCTGTGAAGAAAGTCGCAAAACGGCGTCGGAAGGCACTTGCATGACGGATAAAAGGCTGGAAACCCAAACAGATTCGTCCACAGCCAAAAGCGGACAAGAGGTCATTCAAGGCTATCTGAGGCTGTTGGACGGCTCGCCCGGTGTCTATCGGATGCTGAACGACAAAGGCGAGGTGCTTTATGTTGGCAAGGCGCGCAACCTGAAGAATCGGGTATCGAATTACGCGCGGGGGCAGGGTCATTCGGCTCGTATCGCGCGGATGATTTTTGAGACCGCCAGCATGATGTTCTTGACCACCCGCACCGAGGTTGAAGCCTTGCTGCTGGAGCAGAACCTGATCAAGCAGCTGAAGCCGCGCTACAACGTCTTAATGCGGGACGATAAAAGCTTTCCGAATATCCTGATCGCCAAGGATCACGGCTTTCCGCAGTTGAAGAAGCACCGCGGGAAGAAGACGGAAAAAGGCAGTTATTTCGGTCCCTTCGCCTCGGCCGGGGCGGTCAATCGCACCTTGAACCAGTTGCAGAAGGTCTTCCTGCTGCGCAATTGTTCGGATGCGATGTTCACGGGCCGCTCGCGGCCCTGTTTGCAATATCAGATCAAGCGCTGTGCGGGGCCCTGTGTGGGCAAGATCTCGCAAGAGGGCTATGGCGCTTTGGTCGCTGATGCCGAACGCTTTTTGGCGGGAAAATCGACGGCGGTGCAGGCCGAACTTGCGGCTGAAATGCAAAAAGCCAGCGAGGAGATGGAATTCGAACGCGCCGCCGCTTTGCGCGATCGGATCCGTGCCTTGACTCAGGTCCAGCAAAGCCAAGGCATTAACCCGCGCGGCGTGGCCGAAGCCGATGTGGTGGCACTGCATCTGGAAGGCGGGCAGGCCTGTGTGCAGGTCTTCTTCATTCGGGCCAATCAGTCTTGGGGCAATCGTGATTTCTATCCTCGGACCGGCGCGGGCGCCGATGAGGCCGAGATTTTGACCGCCTTCCTGACCCAATTCTACGACGACAAAGACCCGCCGAAGCAAATCCTGCTGTCCCATGTGGTCGAGGATGAGGATCTGGTGGTCGAAGCCTTGAGCGCGCGGGCAGGGCGCAAGGTCGAACTACTGGTGCCGCAGCGGGGGGAAAAGGCCGAGCTGGTGGAAAACGCCGCCCGCAATGCGCGCGAAAGCCTTGCGCGCAAGATGGCCGAAACATCTACGCAAAACAAACTCTTGGCCGGTTTGGCGGAAGCTTTCGATCTGGAAGCTTCGCCCAAGCGGATCGAAATTTACGACAACGCGCATATCCAAGGCTCTGATCCTGTCGGCGGCATGGTGGTTGCAGGGCCGGAGGGATTCATCAAATCTCAATACCGCAAGTTCAATATCAAGGGCGATGCGGGCCGGATGGGGGATGACTTCGGCATGATGAAGGAAGTGCTGACCCGCCGCTTCGAACGGCTGCTGAAAGAAGACCCAAACCGTGAATCGGAGGCCTGGCCCGATCTGCTGCTGATCGATGGCGGTGCAGGGCAGGTGTCGGCGGTGGCCGAGATCATGGCAGAACTCGGTGTGGATGACGTGCCCTTCATCGGCGTCGCCAAGGGGATTGACCGCGATCAGGGCAAGGAGGAATTCTATCGCCTAGGCGAACGGCCCTTTGCCTTGCAACGCAATGATCCTGTTCTGTATTTTATCCAACGTCTGCGCGACGAAGCGCACCGTTGGGCCAATGGCGCCCATGTGGCCAAGCGGTCCAAGGCGATCAGTGCGACGCCTTTGGATGAAATTCCCGGCGTGGGGGCGACGCGCAAGCGATCCCTTCTGGCGCATTTCGGATCGGCCAAGGCGGTATCGCGTGCGGGGCTTGCCGATTTGCAGGCCGTGAACGGGATTTCAGCGGCAATGGCGCAGCAGATCTACGATTTCTTCAACGCCAAGCATTAATGAAAAACCCCGCCAATGGCGGGGTTTTCTGATTTTAGCCTTGGACGCCTGCTTCGGCGGCGATCTGGGCGCGCGACTTGCGTTCACGCTCGGTCGCCGATTTCAGCTGACCGCAAGCGGCCATGATGTCTTCGCCACGCGGCGTGCGGATCGGCGAGGCATAGCCTGCTTTGTAAACGATGTCGGCGAAAGCCTCGATGCGTTCCCAATCCGACCGCTGGTAGGGCGCACCCGGCCATTCGTTGAAGGGGATCAGGTTGATCTTGGCGGGAATGCCTTGGATCAATTTGACCAGACGGCGCGCATCGGCGTCGGTGTCGTTCACATCCTTCAGCATCACATATTCAAAGGTGATGCGTTCCGAATTCGAAAGACGCGGGTATTCGCGCAAAGCGGTCAGCAGGGTCTGGATGTTCCACTTTTTATTGACTGGAACCAGCCTGTCGCGGACCTCGTCGGTGGTCGCGTGGAAGGACACTGCCAGCAAGCAGCCGATTTCTTCGGCAGCGCGGGCGATTTCCGGCACGATACCCGAAGTCGACAACGTGATGCGGCGGCGCGACAGCGAAATGCCTTCGCCATCCATCACGACCTGCATCGCATTGCGAACGTTGTCGAAGTTATACAGCGGCTCGCCCATGCCCATCAGAACGACATTGGACACAAGACGGGTCTCGTTCTTCGGCGCGCCCTGAACCGGCCATTCTTCCAGATCGTCGCGCGCCAGCATGACTTGGCCGACGATTTCGGCAGCGGTCAGATTGCGCACCAGCTTCTGGGTGCCGGTGTGGCAGAAGGAACAGGTCAGCGTGCAACCGACTTGGCTGGAAATGCACAAGGTGCCACGGTTGGCTTCGGGGATATAGACCACCTCGACCTCGTGGCCGCCCGCGATGCGGACCAGATATTTGCGGGTGCCGTCGGCCGAGATTTGGCGCGTGACGACGTCCGGCAGCTTGATCTCGAAGTTCTTGGCCAGCAGCGCGCGATAATCTTTGGCAAGATTGGTCATTGCTTCAAAGTCGCGCACGCCGAAATGATAGACCCATTGCCAGATCTGGCCCAGACGCATCTTGACCTGTTTTTCAGGGGTGCCGGCAGCAAGAAGCGCCTCGCGCAGCTCGTCGCGGGTCAGACCAACGATATTGGTCAGACCACCCTCGGGCAGTTTGCGCGGAATGGTGAGCACGTCTTGCGTGATCGGTGCGGTCGGGGTCGCCGCGGCTGCGGCAGTGGCGGCTTGGTCCATGGTCGTCATATCCATCGGCGAGAAGAAGGCAGTTATATAGGCTATTCGCGGGGAAAACGGAACACCGCCAATAAAAAACGCCCCGGACCTGCCGGGGCGCCGAAAAATCACGCAAAAGCGCTTACTTGCAGCGGCTTTCCGCTTCCGTCATCGCAGCCGTGAAGCCACGCAACGAGAATGTGTCCTTGGTGTTGGTGCCTTTGGACGAGTTCGCGGTCAGAGTCGCGTTCGAACCTTTTTTCATGGCAGCCAACAGGGCGGCATCCGCTTCTGCGCTTGCCGGCCATGCCCATTCGCCATCGGCGAACATCTCATAGCCCTTGCCGTCGATGTCGACTTTGACCTTCGAACCCGGTGCGAAGGAATAGCCGCCGGTGAAGGAGACTTCACCTTTCGCGCCAGCGCCCGGACGATAGGTCACGAACAACAGGATGTCGCCACGGCGCACTTGCGCGGGCTTGCCATCCTTAGTGTTGACGGTGGTCTTGGGGCTGGACACGCCCCAGCATTCTTTGGGATTACCTTCGGTGAAGACGCTCCAATCGGTCTTGGTCGCGACGCGATTGGTGGATTCCTGTGCGAAAGCGCCGGTTGCGGACGTTGCGGCCAAGGCCATGGCAAGCCCAAATGCAGAGCGTGCAAAGATGGATGTCATAAATCTACAGCCTCCAAGCTGTCAGTGCCTCTGCCCGGCGCCACTGTCATTTCTTGGTCATGACTTGATCGTGAGGCCAGGACGTTCAACCCGATATCTTTCCTTACCGCAATAAATACCCGTCAATAAAGCCCTAAGGGTGATAAATCGCGCAGGTGTTATAGCTAAAAGCGCATATCGGCATGAGTTTGCCATATTGTTGATATCAGCGGTTTCTTGCTTTGACATCCTAACCGCGTTGCGGGCTTGATTTCAGGTCCATGCGGCGTAAGCTTGATCCATGTCGATCGAACCACCGCCTTTATCCGCATTTTCGGCTTATCCCGAACAGGTCAGTTTTGACCGTCATGAATTATCGGCGATCCTGACGGTCTATGGACGGATGGTGGCACTGGGCGAATGGCGCGATTACGGCATTTCCAATCTGCGCGAGGTCGCCGTGTTTTCGATCTTTCGCCGGACTGCGGAACATCCGCTGTACCGCGTCGAAAAGCGCCCCAAGCTGCGTCAGAAGCAACAGCTTTATGCGGTGATCGGCATGGATGGCCAGATCCTGAAACGGGGTCCGGATCTGGCGCAAGTGATGCGGGTTTTCGACAAGAAGATGATTCGTCCGGTCGATTAAGCGTTACAGCCGCCGCCGCTGGGTCACCGGCCCGCCATCTTGGGCTATGATCCGTTCGATGCCTGCGGTGATGCCCTCATAGGCCACGCTCATCGTATGGCCATTGGCATGGATCATCAGATCCTCCTTCACGACCAAGGCGATATGCCCCTTCCAGAACAAAAGATCGCCGCGTTGTCGTGGTTCATCTGCGCCCAGTTCGCGGCCCAGGGCCTGCTGCTGGTCGCTATCCCCCGGTGCTTTGATCCCGCAGGCCAAGAGCGATACCTGCGCCAGCCCCGAGCAATCGATCCCCGCATGGGAATTGCCCCCCCAAAGATAGGGCGTGCCCAGCAGGTTTTCCGCGACCGTGACCGGATCAGTGGGACGGTCATTCAGGGCACGCAGATGCATCTTGGGAATGCAGCCTTGCGGGGTCACGGCGAAATTGCCTTCAAAGCCGGTCACTTGCACTTCGGCCCCAAGCGGGAGCGCGCAGTTTTCCGGCGCTTGTACCTTGGGGCCGGAATACAGATGGCTGGCGCGCGCGGCCACCCAATGGGTCGGCGCATAGTCGGGCTGCAATGCCGCTTCCGCAATCCAGCCGCAATAGCCGTCCTTTTGCGCTTGCACGAAAGCTTGGCCTTGGTCGCGGTCGATCACCAGCACCTTGTCACCCCACAGCAGTTGACGATCCCGCGCGCCAGAGGGTGATTTCAGCAGATCGACAACGGGGCGATTCAGGCGGAAAGGCTCGCCTTCGGTGAAAGTCGCATCGACTTGTCCTTGTAGCGAAAACAAGGCCTTGCGACCGGAATAAGGGGTTAGGCGGCGATCCATCTTAAACCTCTATCTGCAACAATTGGGGCAAAGCGCACAGGATTGCGCGCGCGCCCATGCCGACACCCCCCTTGGGGCGGGCAGGGGCATCCGACGGCTGGTGGCCATAGATGTCGAAATGCACATAATGCGGTGTGTCGACGAAACGGCGCAGGAACAGCGCGGCGGTGATCGATCCGGCAAACCCGCCCGAGGGCGCATTGTCCAGATCGGCAATCCCCGGCTCGATCATGGATTCGTAAGCTTTCCAAAGCGGTAGGCGCCAGACCGGATCAAAGCCCGCGACCGATCCAGCCTCCAATGCTTGTGCCAAGGGTGCTGCATCCGTGAAATAGGGCGACAGATCGGGGCCGACCGCAACCCGCGCGGCCCCCGTTAGCGTCGCCATCGAGATAATAACCGCCTCCGGATATTCGGCGGCCAAGGCCAAGGCGTCGGCGAGGATCAGGCGACCTTCCGCATCGGTATTATTCACCTCGACCGTCAGGCCCTTGCGGCTGGTCAGGATATCACGCGGGCGCATCGCATCGCCCGCAATCGCGTTTTCCACCGATGGGATCAGCACCCGCAGCCGGATCGGCATGTTCAGCGCCATGATCATATGTGCCAACCCCAGAACCGTCGCGGCCCCGCCCATATCCTTTTTCATCAGCAACATGCCCGAGGACGGCTTGATGTCCAGCCCGCCGGTGTCAAAGCAGACGCCCTTGCCGACCAGCGTCAGTTTGGGGCCGCTATTGCCCCAGTTCAGCTCGATCAGGCGCGGCGCACGGGTTGCGGCGCGACCGACCGCGTGGATCATAGGGAAATTCTGCGTCACCAGATCGTCCCCGACGATAGCCGAGGCTGCTGCGCCGTGTTGGGCGGCCAGATCGAAAGCGGCCTGCTGCAGTTCATCGGGCCCCAAATCGTTGGCGGGGGTGTTGATCAGATCGCGGCTCAGGAATTCCCCTTCCGCCATCGCGATCAGTTTGGCGCCATCCAACCCCGTCGGAAGCTTCAATTGCGCGACGTCCTTCGCCTTTTGGTCGGGGCGATAGCGATCGAAACGATAGCTTGCCAATAGCCAGCCAAGGGCTGCTTCTTCCGCCAAAGCGGGGGGCAGGTCGCCTTCCAAATGCCACGCGCCTTGCGGCAGTTGAGCCACGGCCTTCGCCATGCCAAAGCGGCTACGCGCCCGCGCTTCTGGCGCGCCCAAGCCCAACAAGGCCGCGCCGACACCATCCGTGGACGGCAACAGCAGGCATTCGCCCAAGGCGGCAGAAAACCCCGCCGCTTCAATCCAACCTGCCCATGCCGCCCCTTGACCGGATTTGAAATCGGCCAAGGCAGCAGGGGTGACCACATGAAGCGGCCGAGAAGATACATCAGCCGCAGCGAAGCGGGGCAAAGCGGACATCTTGTGCATTCCTTTTGCAGATTCCGCGAAAGCCTAATCCTTCCAGCGCTGCCCGCAAGGGTTTGCACCCCAGCTTAACGCAGGGATTGATCCAGAAGATCATGGCGCTGCGCCAAGCTTTGTTCCGCCACCCGCGTCAGCCGCGCGAAGACCGCCCCGAAAGCGGTATCGTCGCGCTGTAGCAGGCAATCCCGCGCATCCCCCGCCACTTGCGCCAGCGAGATCAACCCCAGATTTTCCGCCAGACTTTGCAACCTGCGCAGATGACGCGGCGCATCCGCCAGATCCGCCTGCCGCACCTGTGAGGCCACACCTGCCATCGCAATCGCCAATTCGGCAATCGCGCGTGAGATCACTTGTTCTGCCGTCTTCGTGCCCAGATTTCGATAAATCGTCGCAATTGCTTCTTCGTCTTGCCAAAGCCGTTCCTTGGGCGAAAGCCCAATGATGACACTACGGGTCATGACCCACCCCTTATAAACAACACACCCAGGATCCAGCCTGCGCCAAGAGTTTGAATATTTCCTTGCGGTCTTTTCGGCTTTTTCTCTCGAATTTTCCCGATTCAGGGCATAATCAAGGTGCAGGCTCATAATGGAGGTCTGACACTATGGATGCAGCCCGTCCCCTTCCGAATTATCTGGTTCAACGGTTCAACGGATGGCATGCGACGACTTATCAGGACAATAAAGCCTGGTATCGGCGCTTGGCAGAAAACGGCCAGCACCCGCGTGCGATGGTGATTTCCTGCTGCGATTCCCGCGTTCACGTGACGTCGATTTTCGGCGCGGATGAAGGTGAATTCTTCATTCATCGCAATATCGCCGGTCTGGTGCCGCCCTATCTGCCCGATGGCGCGCATCACGGCACCTCGGCTGCGGTTGAATATGCGGTTACGTCGTTGAAAGTAGCGCATATTCTTGTAGTTGGGCATTCCAGCTGCGGCGGCGTCAAAGGCTGTCACGACATGTGTTCGGGACATGCTCCGGCACTGGAAGAGAAGACCTCTTTCGTGGGGCGCTGGATGGATGTGTTGCGTCCGGGTTATGACCGCGTGACGCATCTGCCGCTGGAAGAACAGCTTGCCGCCTTGGAAAAAGAGGCGGTGCTGACCAGCTTGGAAAACCTGATGAGCTTCCCCTTCGTGAAGGAAGCCGTCGCAAGCGAAAGCCTGACCCTGCATGGTTTGTGGAACAATACCGGTGCAGGCGAACTGGAACAATACGATCCCGCGCGTGGGGGATTCGTCGCGCTTTAAGAGTGATACATAAATTGAAAAGGCCCGCGAAATTCGCGGGCCTTTTCATTTAAATCGAAAGATTTCAGTGCTTTTTCAGGCAGCGAGCCGCCAGAACTTCGGCGATCTGCACCGCGTTCAGGGCCGCGCCCTTGCGCAGGTTGTCCGAAACGCACCAGAAGTTCAGGCCGTTTTCGATGGTGTTGTCTTGGCGGATACGGCTGACGAAGGTCGCATCTTCACCCGCAGCTTCGACCGGAGTCATATAGCCGCCAGCTTCGCGCTTATCGATCACCATGACGCCGGGCGCTTCGCGCAAGATGTCGGTCGCTTCTTCCCAATCGAGGAAGTCTTCGGTTTCGACGTTGATCGATTCCGAATGGCCCACGAAGACCGGAACGCGCACGCAAGTCGCCGATACCTTGATCGAGGGATCAAGGATCTTCTTGGTCTCGGCAACCATTTTCCATTCTTCTTTGGTGTCGCCCGAATCAAGGAAGACGTCGATATGCGGGATCACGTTGAAAGCGATCTGCTTGGGATAGACTTTCGGTGCGACAGCATTCATCGGCACGAAAATGCCTTTGGTCTGATCCCAAAGTTCGTCCATCGCTTCTTTGCCGGTGCCCGATACCGACTGATAGGTCGACACGATCACGCGCTTGATCTTCGCGCGGTCATGGATCGGCTTCAAGGCGACAACCATCTGCGCGGTCGAGCAGTTCGGGTTGGCGATGATGTTTTTCTTGGTGTAGCCGTGGATCGCATCGGCGTTCACTTCCGGCACGATCAACGGGATTTCCGGATCATAGCGATAGAGCGACGAGTTATCGATCACGACGCAGCCCGAAGCAGCGGCTTTGGGCGCATAGACTTTGGTCGCATCCGAGCCGATCGCGAACAAAGCGATATCCCAGCCGGTGAAATCAAAGGTATCAAGGTCCTTAGTCTTCAGAGTCTTGTCGCCAAAGCTGACTTCAGTGCCCAGCGACTTGCGGCTTGCAAGTGCGGCAATTTCATCCACGGGGAATTCACGCTCGGCGAGGATGTTGAGCATTTCTTTGCCCACATTCCCGGTCGCGCCGACGACAACGACTTTATAGCCCATTTGGCCCTCCTGACGTCAAAAGACGAGGTCGCAAATAGCGTAAAGGAACCTGCGTTAAAAGCCTTCTGTGAGGCTTGGTGATAAATAGATGCGTAAAATCGGCAGATTTCGCCTTTATGCCACGCCCCGATCTGTTTGTGGGCGGCGCGCTGTCTGCAAAGGGCTTTGCGAAGGTGGAATATTTCCTTTCCGCGCGGGTCTGGCTCTGCGACACTGAAGGCGCGGATATCAAGGGGGCAGGACTGATTTGGACCGGATGGGGCTGGGCGTGAAGGCCCGTAATCGCTTGAGCGTCGCAGTGATGGCCTTGATGGCGGCAAGCGGGCCGCTGTGGGCCAATGACGGCTATGGCGGTCTTAGCGCCACCGGTTTGACCTTTGGGCGCACCGATGCGGTGGCGATGGAAGAAGAAGACCTGTTCATCAGCCTTGATCGGGTAGAGGTCAGCTATCTGTTCCGCAACAAGACCGACAGCGATGTCACCGGCGAGGTGATCTTCCCCATGCCCCCCATCGCCTTGGCCGATCTGGTGGTGATGGATTGGAATCTACCTGCAGACCGCAGTCTGAAGAATATCTTGGCCTTCACCGCCGCGGTGGATGGCAGACCGGTCGCCGTGACCATTGATCCGATTGCCGTCATCGCGCCCGAACTGGCGGAAGGCGCGCCGCTCTCGGCCAGCTATGACACGCCGGGTCGCGATGTGACTGCCTTGCTGGCGAAACACCAGATCCCCTTGGGCTTGGATGTGGATGCCGTGTTGGCCAGATTGGCGCAATTGGATCAGGCCGCGCTGGATGAGCTAAAGGCCGAGGATGTGATCGATTTCTTCGGCGAGCCGCGCAAGATGGCGCCGGATGAGATCTATGCCAAATGGTCGGTGGTCTATCGCTATCACTGGACGCAGACTTTCCCTGCGGGCAGCGCCATGCGGATCAAGCATGGCTATGACAACCGCCCATCGGGGGGGATTTTCGTCTGGAGCGATCCGCCGCAAGAGGAATGGACCAAAGAGGTCGCCGCGAAATACTGTATCGATGCGGGCACGTCCAAAGGCATCATGAAGGCCTTGGGTGCGGCAGGGGACAAGGGCTATACGGGGGGCGGCGCCTCCTATATTTCCTATGTCTTGCGCACGGCCAATAGCTGGGCCGGACCGATCTCCAAGTTCAAGCTGACCTTGGACAAGGGCGATCCGAAGAATATCATCTCGTTATGTGCGGAGGGGGTGAAGAAGATCACACCCACTCGTTTCGTGATCGAAAAGACCGATTACAGCCCCGATAAGGATCTTGAGGTGCTGATCGTCTACGCCTTGGATGCGGAATGAAAAAGGCGGCCCGCAAGGCCGCCTTTCCTTATGCCGTTTTGGCGTATAGGGGGCGTTCGCGGATCGGCAGATGCAGGATGGCCGATAGCGCGCCCACGCCCACGCCGATCCACCAGACCATGGTGTAATCGCCGTTCAGGTCATACATCTTGCCGCCCAGCCAGACGCCCAAGAAGCCGCCGATCTGATGGCTTAGGAAGACAAAGCCATATAGCGTGCCCATGTAGCGCAGCCCGTAGATATGCGCGACAAGCCCCGATGTCAGCGGCACGGTCGCCAGCCACAAGGCCCCCATCACCAGCGAGAACACCAGCACCGAGGTGGGGGTGATCGGCAATATGATGAAGACCGCCGCCGCCACTGTCCGGCCCAGATAGATCCATGCCAGCAGATATTTGCGGCTATAGCGGTTGCCCAGCCAGCCTGCCGCCACAGTGCCGACGATATTGGCCATGCCGATCAGTGCGATTGCCAGCGCGCCCAGCGATGACAGGCTGTTGATGCCGATCGCCGCCAGCATGCCGTTCGGATCGATCGGTCCACAAAGTTCGGTCACGAAGGCCGGAAAATGCGCGGTCATGAAGGCCAATTGATAGCCGCATGAGAAGAATCCCAAGAAGATCAGGCTATAGCTGGGGTCGGAAAACGCGCGTTTCAGCACGGTGCCAAGGCTTTCTTCCAGCTCTTGCTTGGTGGCGGTCTGCGGGCTGCGCATGAAGGGCAGCGCCAGCAAGCTGATCATGATGATCGCGGCAAAGATCAGGAAGACGCTTTGCCACGGCATGCTTTTCAGCAGGAATTCGGCAAATGGCGCCCCGACCACTTGGCCCAAGGACCCCGCCGCCGTCGCAATGCCCAGCGCCAGCGAACGGTGCTGCGGTGCCGCCGCGCGCCCGACCACCGCCAGCACCACGCCAAAGCCGGTGCCCGCCACGCCGAAGCCCACGATCACTTCCAGCAATTGGTGCTGCAAAGGCGATATGGCGAAGGCGGATAGCACCAAGCCTGCCGCATATAGCAGCGCGCCGATGATGATCGCTTTGCGGTCGCCGATCTTTTCGGCCAAGGCCCCGAAGATCGGCTGGCCAATGCCCCAGGCAAGGTTCTGGATCGCGATGGCCAGCGAAAATTCCGCCCGTGCCCAGCCGAATTCGCTGGCGATCGGGATTTGGAAAACGCCAAAGCTTGCGCGGATGGCAAAGCCCAGCATGAGGATGAAACACCCCGCCAGCAAGACGGGCGTAATCAGCGGTGCGGGCCGCATATGGGATGACGGAGGATGGGACAAGGCTGGTTTCCTTCTTATGGCATATACCTGCGGCCTCCGTTTCCTTCGGTCAATTGAAGTTTTGTGCTGACACAATACGCGATTTCGAATGGATATTTCTCTTTCTATGCTGTGACACCTGCAAAGCTGGCATTCCCCGACTGGACATGGTTTTTGCAGGGCTTAACTGCTATCCCACGTTACATGCCTAAGGATCGGAGCCATCATGTCGGCCAGCCCCGCATTTCGCCAAGACTTCTCGCCCGAAGGAAATCCGCGCGCCTTCCGCGACGCGTTGGGCCGTTTCGCGACCGGAGTGACGCTGGTGACCTGCAACGCCCCTGAAGCGGGCCTGTTGGGCTTTGCCGCCAACAGCTTCGCAGCGGTGTCGCTTGATCCGGCTTTGGTGCTGTGGTCGCCTGCGAGGGCATCGTCACGCTTCGACCATTTCGCCAAGGCGGAACATTATTCCATTCATGTTCTGGCCGATCACCAGCATGACCTGATCGCGCGGTTCATGCGCGGGGGCGCGGGTTTTGACGGGATGGACTTCACCCGTTCCGCAGAAGGCGTGCCGCAGATCGCGGGCGTGCTGGCGCGGTTCGATTGCCGCCAACATGCGACCCATGACGGGGGCGACCATTTGATCGTGGTGGGCCAAGTGCTGCGCGTGGCCTATGACGAAGGCGCGCCGCTGTTGTTTTCGCAAGGGCGCTACGGCCATTTCCACAGCGCCTAAGCGCTTGTGATCCAAACAAAAGGCCCTCCGTTCAGAGGGCCTTTTGCGTTTTTGTCGGCTCAGATCAGACCGCGATATTGTCGATCAGGCGCACATTGTCGATCCAAGCCGCCGCTAGCATCCGCTTTGCCGCCGCATCATCGGTCAAAGGCAGCAGCGTCGCGGCATCGCGCAATTCGATATATTCGACCTCGGAAAAACCCCCTGCCAAGACCTCGGCCTTTGCTGCGGCCAAGGCGGTATCGGCCTGCATGCCCGCCTGAATCGCCTGCGCGGCCTTGGTCATCGCGGCGAACAGCACCTTGGCTTTCGCGCGCGCCTCATCCGACAGGCGCGTGTTGCGCGAAGATTTCGCCAGACCATCGGCTTCACGCACGGTCTCGCAAGGCACGATGGTGACGGGGAAGTTCAGATCGCGCACCATCTTCAGGATCAGCTGCAGCTGCTGCCAATCCTTCTGGCCGAAATAGGCGCGTTCGGCCATGGTCATGTTGAACAGCTTGGCCACCACCTGCGCCACGCCGTCGAAATGCCCCGGACGCATCGCGCCTTCCAGCGGATCACCGATCTTGTCGACCTTGATCGTGGTGCCGAACCCTTCGGGATAGACCTCAGCGGGCGAGGGCGCGAAGACCACATCCACCGGCACACTTGCCAGCAAAGCGGCATCGGCCTCCAGCGTGCGGGGGTATTTCGCCAGATCATCCGCATTGTTGAACTGAGTCGGATTGACGAAAACGGTGGTGATCACGCGGTCGCATTCGGCACGCGCGCGGGTGGCAAGGCTTAAGTGGCCTTCATGCAAAGCGCCCATGGTGGGCACGGTGCCGATCACCTCTCCGGCCTTGCGCCATGTGGTGGTCAATGCGCGCAATTCGGCCAGGGTGGTGATGACAAGCGGTTGGGACGTCATGGTATTAGGCTTTCGGCTTCAGAACATCGGGGAAGCTATGTTCCGGCGCGGGGAAGCTGCGCGCGCGCACTTCGGCGGCATAAGCGGCAATCGCCTCGTCGGTGGTTTGGCCCAATTCGGCAAAGCGTTTGACGAATTTCGGGCGGAAGTCGGTGAACAGGCCCAGCATGTCATCCACCACCAGCACTTGGCCGTCGCAATGGACGCCCGCGCCGATGCCGATGGTGGGGATGTCCAGCTGTTGGCTGATCCGGCTTGCCAGACCTTCGGGAATCTTTTCCAGCACCACCGCGAAGGCCCCTGCCGCAGAAACCGAGCGGGCGTCATCCATCACTTTATTCGCTTCGTCATGGCGACCGACGACCTTATAGCCGCCCAAGGTGTTGACCGCCTGCGGGGTCAGGCCGATATGCGCCATCACCGGCACACCGCGTGCGGTCAGAAACGCGATGGTTTCCGCCATATGGGTGCCGCCTTCCAGCTTCACCGCCGGCGCACCGGTTTCCGCCATGATGCGGCGGGCATTGCGGAAGGCCTGTTCGGGGCTTTCCTCATAGCTGCCGAAGGGCATGTCGATGACAACCATGGCTTTTTTCGCGCCGCGCATGACGGCTTGGCCATGCAGGATCATCATTTCCATGGTGACGCCGACCGTCGAGGGCAGGCCGTGGACAACCATACCCAACGAGTCGCCAACAAGGATCACGTCGCAATGCGGATCGGCAAAACGCGCCATTGGCGTGGTATAGGATGTCAGGACCACGATGGGCTGCTGACCTTTCATCGCCTTGATATCCGGCGGAAGAACGGTGCGGCTGGTGGATGTGGCGCTCATGCTGGCCTCCTCTGCAAGGGCGCGGGCGTTATTCGCGTGCACGCTATAAGTGCATCGGGAAATCCAGTAGCGCAAGAATATTGCGTCGGTGAAGATGTCTAATACGTTAACGTCGCGCGAAGATATTGACCGCACGGCTTGATGTGGTCCTATGCGGGAAAATGAAAGGAAAACAGATATGTCGCTGCTGCACCCTGTTTCGGTCGCGGGGGTGGAACCCGAAGTCACGCGGCCTGATCCCGCCAAGGTGATCGCCGGAGACCCCGTGCATACGACATGGAATATCGAAGATCGCGACGGCCTGTATTGCGGCTTGTGGCATTCGACCAGCGGCGCGTGGAAGGTATCCTATGACGAATGGGAATATATCCGCATCCTTGAGGGGCATTCGATCCTGACCGATGCGGCGGGCCAGGCGACGCATCTGAAAGCGGGTGATAGCTGGATCATCCGGCCGGGCTTTGCCGGTGTCTGGACGGTGGTTGAACCGACGCTGAAGGATTACGTCATCCGCCTGTAGCGGGCGTCCCTCTTGCCCATGAAAAAGGCCGCCTCTGAGGGCGGCCTTTTGAATTTCGAAACGATCTCAGGCGTTTGCCTGTTCCAGCGGCGGGCACAGGTCCGCTGTGATCCCGTTGCGTTTGCAGGCCGACAGGCGTTTCTTATCCGCCTTTTCCGCTTCCTTTTGCAGACGGGCCGCTTCGGCGGCTTGGGCTTGGGCTTCTTTCTGCTGGCGTTGGGCGATCAGGATTTCATCCTTGGCCTTTTGCGCTTCGGCGTCGGCGGATGCGGGAACCGCGCGGCCCCAAGCGTCATCCATGTAAGCCCCTTCCATCGCGATGCTTTCTTGCAAGCTGCGCACCTTTACCGCCGTGCCGATGCCGACGTTTTCATACAGATGGATCGCGTCTTGGTTGAACAGACGGATGCAGCCCGCGCTGGTTGCCCGTCCGATGGAAGCATTGTCGACCGTGCCATGGATGCGGAACATGGTGTCACGCCCACCGCGATACAGATACAAGGCCCGCGCGCCGAGCGGATTGTCCAAACCACCCACCATGCCGGCTGCATGTTGGGCGTAAAGTTCCGGCTGGGTGCGGATCATGTTGTTGGTCGGACGCCAGCTGGGCCATTCGGCCTTGCGCTGGATGGTGCCCGAACCGGTGAAGCCCAGACCTTCGCGGCCGACGGCAATGGCATAGCGCATGGCGCGGCCACCTTCCATCACGTGGTACAGCTTGCGCGAATGCGGGTCGACCACGATGGTCCCCGGCGCTTCCGAACCATTATAGGCCACCTCGCGGCGGATATTTTCCGACGTCAGGTGAAGGCTGGAAACCGGCTCGATGTAAAATTCGCCATCCTGAATGCCCTCATAGCCCGCGACCACTTGGGGCGGAGCATCGATCGAAGGGGTGCCACCGCAAGCGGCAAGGGCAGTCAGCAGGGCGAAGGCGGCTAAGCGGGAAATGATATGATTCACGATGAACTCAGCTTTACTTGGATTTAGATCACTTGGTGTCGATGAAACGGTGGTCGTCAAGGCTTTGTGCATTTAAAAGACATATAGCCCTCGGGAAAATCACCCGAGAGCTATGATCATGGGGCAGCAGAAGCAGGTTTCCAGTGCTGCGATGCCGTCAAAATGCGCTTTGCCGTGGTTTTTTCGTTTTATCGGCCCGAATGGGGTGGTGACGGGTCAGATGGCCAGCGATGCGTCGAAATCGGCGGCGCTGTGACGTTCGCGCAGGGCTTCGGTCGGGCCGCCAGAGGTGCGGTTGACGATGCGGCCGCGTTTCACGGCGGGGCGGGCATCGATCTTTTCGGCCCAAGCCACCACATTGCGGTAGGAGTCGACATCCAGAAACTCTGCCGCATCATAGGCGCGACCCAAGACCAAAGCGCCATACCACGGCCAGATCGCCATATCGGCAATGCTGTATTCATCGCCCGCCACATAGGGGACTTCAGCCAAGCGGCGGTCCAGAACGTCAAGCTGGCGCTTGGTTTCCATCGCATAGCGGTTGATCGGATATTCGAACTTCTCCGGCGCATAGGCGTAGAAATGCCCGAAGCCGCCGCCCACGAAGGGGGCCGATCCCATCTGCCAGAACAGCCAGCTTAGGGTTTCCGCGCGCGCGGGGCCCGATTGCGGCAGGAAGGCTTGGAACTTCTCAGCCAGATGCAGCAGCATCGCGCCGCTTTCGAACAGGCGCACCGGTTGATCGCCCGAACAATCCAACAGCGCCGGAATTTTCGAATTGGGGTTCACGCCGACAAAGCCCGAGCCGAACTGATCGCCCTTGCCGATTTCGATCAGCCAGGCGTCATATTCGGCGTCATGGCCCAGCGCGAGCAGTTCCTCGAACAGGATGGTGACCTTTTGGCCATTGGGGGTGCCCATCGAATACAGCTGGAACGGATGCTCGCCACGCGGCAGTTCTTTGTCATGGGTCGGCCCCGCCGTGGGGCGGTTGGTCGAGGCGAAAGCGCCGCCGTTGTCCTTGTCCCAAGTCCAGACCTTGGGCGGGGTGTAGCTTTGGCTCATTGGCTGTTCCTTGCAGGGCTGCGGTTTAACTTTGGGTAATATGGGGCGGATGCGGCTGCAATCACTCTGTGATCACTCTGTGACGGGCAGGGGCGGCAAAGCGGTCAGCACCTCGAGGCTGGCGTAGCCGTCGGTCAGCTTGCCATTGGCCTTTTGCCACGCCTTGACCGCAGCGATGGTGCGCGGACCGATCCGGCCATCCACGCCCATAGGGTCAAAACCGGCGGCGGCCAGACGCAGTTGCAGGTCCTTGCGTTCCTCCAAGCTTAGTGCGCGCAAATCGCGGGGCCAGTCCGATTTCAGGGCCGGACCACCGCGCAACCGATCCGCCAGATGGCCGATGGCGATCACATAGGCATCGGCGGTGTTATAGCGTTCGATCACCTGGAAATTGGCGAAGATCAGGAAAGCCGCCCCGCGCGCCCCACCGGGCAGCAGCACCGATGCCAGTTCGTCGGGGTCCGCAAGGCTGTCAATGCTGCCGCCACCGGCCAAAGTGACGCCCAAGGCCTGCCATTCTTTCAAAGGCTTGCGGATCACTTCCGTCGTCTGGCCATAGTCGAAGCCCTGCGGCAAAGCGATTTCCGCGCCCCAAGGCAGTCCCTCGCGCCAGCCCCAGACTTGCAGGTAATGCGCGGCGGATGCCAAGGCGTCGGTGGGATCATCGCCCCAGATGTTGCGCTTGCCGTCCTTGTCGAAATCCACCGCGAATTTGGCCCATGAACTGGGCATGAATTGCGTATGCCCCATGGCCCCCGCCCATGATCCTTTCATATCGCTCGGGCTTACGTCGCCATTGGACAGGATTTTCAGCGCCTCGATCAGTTCGGCCTCGAAGAAGGCGGCGCGGCGGCTGTCATAGGCCAGCGTCGCCAAGGAGGAGATCGTGGAATTCGACCCGCGGAAAGTGCCATAGGCCGATTCCAAACCCCAGATCGCCGCGACCACATGGCGATCGACTTGGTATTCAGCTTCGATCCGTTTCAGGACATCGGTATGTTTCGCCATGGCTTTCTTGCCATTGGCGATGCGGTCATCGGAAACGGCGGTGTCCAGATAGTCCCAGATCGTCTTGGTGAATTCGTTCTGGTTGCGATCGCGTTCCAGCACTTTGGGATCGAAGCTCGCCTCTCTCAAAGCCGCATCAAGGGTGGCCGCATCGATCCCCGCCGCCACGGCGCGGGCCGCAAAGGCCGTTTTCCATGCGGCAAAGCCTGCGGCGCTGGGGGCCGGATCGGGGGCGGTGGTCATTGCAACCTCATTGGCGATGGCTTGCGCGCGGGCAGTCCCCGCGGCGCCGAAGGCACAGCTCGCCCCCGTCACCAGCACGATGATCGCTTGCAGAGCGGGGCGGGGAAAGGGAAACTGGACACGCATGACAACCTCGGGATATTTTGAAAAACTCTAGCCAAAGGGCGGGCTTGGGGCAAATGCTGCCTGCAAGGACAGCCAGGGGCGGCATGGTTTCGCGCGGGGACCTGGGTCTTGCGCCTGTTCTTGCCGGTGCATTGCATTTTCCTGCGCCTGCTGCGCACTTTTTTGACAATCGGCCCTTGACGCCCCCCGTCAGTCACAATAGGAACCGCGCCAGTGGCTAGGTAGCTCAGCTGGTTAGAGCGTGCGACTCATAATCGCAAGGTCGAGGGTTCGAGTCCCTCCCTCGCCACCAATTCCCCTCTTTTCGATTTTTCGGAAATGACCGTCAGGTCAGGGGTATTGCGCCCCGCGTCTGTCGCGGCGTCAGGGGTGAAATTTCTGTGTTTTTGCCTCTTGCGCAAAGCCGCGGAAAGCCGCAAAAGCGACATAGGAAATCGGGCGCAAGCCGCAGGTTTCTTGGGAATGGCTAGGTAGCTCAGCTGGTTAGAGCGCGCGACTCATAATCGCGAGGTCGAGGGTTCGAGTCCCTCCCTCGCCACCATTCCCCGCCTTCGGGCCTTGATACCCCCCTTTGTAGATCAGATCGTCGCTTCAGTCGCAGGGCAGATGCCTTGGCTTTCGGGATCACATTTTTCGGTCTCTGCTGGGCGCCCAGAAAAATCATACTAATTTTGACGTAAATCCGGCGCAGCCTGCGTCTGCCCTTTGCCATCGCCGGTGGTGAGACACGTGTTTTTGCCGGTCGCAGGGCCGGATGTGTGTATTGTTCCTTAGTTTGCGAGTTGTGCGATGTCGCCCACTGTTTTGAATGGGACGTCCGGCAATGATACCCTGGCCACCAGCGACGATATTGATCGTGTGCGCGGCTATGCCGGTGATGATACGCTTATCCTGACCGATTATGGCGGGGGTGCCTTCGGCGGGGCTGGCAATGACACATTGATCGGCGGCGGTCGGGGCGGCGCGCAGTCGCATATGTATGGCGGCGCGGGTCAGGATGTCTTGTTCCGGAGTGCCGCCGACCGCTCGGCCCCTTATGGCGAACATGTTTGGGGCGGGGAATCGCGCGATCAGTTTCATTTCGTCGATGTGACGGGCGGATCGCAGCGGATCACCGGACGGATCGACGATTTCGATTATTCCCGCGATGAAATCTGGGTCGAGGGGCAGAAGATCGACCTGACCAATCCGCCCGCCAATGTGCGGATCGTGGAATATAACGACCAGCCGTGGATTTTGATCGACGGGCGGGTGCTTTATGCCCTTGAGGGCGCACGGATTTTGGAAGGCGATGTCGGCGATCTTTATGAGGCAGGCTATCAGTCGATGGGTCGCAATCTGGGCGAGGAAAAGCATTTCATCGAATGGCCTAAGGAATGGGCCGACGGCGTGCCTGCCAGTGCCGATATCAGCTATGAGGATTATGTCGCCTATTTTCCTGCGGATAAGGTGTCGGTGAATGAGCGCGGTCTGAACCAGCTGAATGGCACGGAGCATGACGATACCATTTTAGGCAGCGATGCGGGTGATCGTATCCTGGGCTATGACGGCTCGGATCTGGCCTATGGCTATGGCGGGGCGGATCTGATCCACGGCGGCGAGGGCAAGGAAACCCTTTTCGGCGGCGAGGGGAATGATTCTATCTCGGGCGGTTTGGATCGCGACCTGCTTTATGGCGAGGCTGGCAATGATTTCCTATACGGCGGCAGCGGCTACGATACGCTTTACGGCGGCACGGGGCGCGATACGCTGTACGGCAATACCGGCAATGACCTGCTTCATGGCGATGCCGGAAACGATACGATCTTTGGCGGTCGTGACGATGACACCCTTTATGGCGGGCATGGCAATGATGTGCTTTACGCCCAATTCGAGCAAGGTCGCGACCATGTCTCGCCCCATGAGGAGAACTATCTTTATGGCGGTGAGGGCGATGATACGCTTTGGGCCGCCGAGGATGGTCGCACCGAAATGACCGGCGGCGACGGGGCCGATGTCATGCATGGCAATAGCGGCGGCGAAATGGTGCTGACCGATTTCCGCCCGGGAGAGGATCAGGTCGATTTGACCGGCTTGGTGCCTGCGGGAACCGATCTGTCCCGATTGATGGTCTTGAAAGACCGCGCTGACGGTATGGGAGCGGTCGATCTGATGTTGGTCATGCCTGCAGGGGCGTCGGTGCTGTTCCAAGGGCTGGGGCCTGCCGATATGGAAGCGGTGTTGGGATCCATCCAGATCGGCGAATCCGATGCGCCCGAGGTGCCTGCCGATTTCGACCCCAACACTCCCGATGCGGGTGGCGATCCTGACGATGACGAAGATGACGACGATCAGGAAAACAAGGATGACGACGGCAAATCCGACGGTAGCTGCTTTGTCGCGACTGCCTGTTATGGCGATGGCGGGCATCCGGATGTGGTTTGGCTGCGCGCCTTGCGTGATCGCCGTCTGGTCAACAGCGCCGCCGGTCGGGCCTTTATCCGCAGCTATTGGAAGGTCGGGCCGGTGCTGGCCAAGGGGGTGAACCATCGGCGCCTAAGCGGTCGGCTGATGCGATGGGTTTTGCATGTCTTCGTGCAGTTCGGGCAGCGCCATATTCGGCTTTGACGCGGAATTTGTTGACTTTCTCACCAGAGGCTGGAACCTCGGACCTTTGGTCCGAAGGAGGCTTCGATGGTTCCGCTTATTCTGGACACCGATCCGGGTGTCGATGATACTTTCGCGCTGTTTTACGCCTTGGCGTCGGGCCGGTTCGATCTTGTGGGCCTGACCACGATCTTCGGCAATGTGCAGGTCGATACCGCGACACGCAACGCGTTGTGGTTGCTCGATTCCTTTGGGCGCAGCGATGTGCCGGTGGCTAAAGGTGCGCCCTGTCGGTTAAGCGGTTCCGATCATCGCGCGTCGATTGAAGTGCATGGTCCCGACGGTTTCGGCAATTGGCCTGCACAGCTCCCGACCCGCCCTGCGCATGACTTGGATGCCGCCGATTTCCTGATCGCCCAATCCTTGGCCCGCCCCGGCGAGATCGAGGTGGTGGCGGTCGGTCCGCTGACCAATCTGGCGCTGGCGGCGATGCGTGATCCCGATTTCCCGAACAGGATCAAGAAGCTGCATATCATGGGTGGTGCGTTCCGCGTGCGGGGCAATATCACGCCCCATGCCGAAGCGAATATCTATAACGACCCCGAAGCGGCCGCCGTGGTGGCCCGCGCTTTCCCCAATCTGCGGTTCATCGGGCTGGATGTGACGGACAAGATCCCGCTGCCGTTAAGCGACTGCGCCACGCTCGCGCGGGCCAATCCCGCATGGCATGATTTCATCATGGAAATTTCGGAATATTATACCGCCTTCTATGCTTCGGTCGGCAAGACCGCGGGGGCATCCTTGCATGATCCGGCCACCTTGGTTGCGGTCTTGATGCCCGAATTGTTCCAATTCGACACCGGTCGCGTGGAATTGGTGGTCGAAGGCGAAGAGGCTGGGCACACCCTGTTCCACGCGGGCGAGGGCGCGACCGAAATCGCCGCTAGCGCCGATTATGATGCGGTGCGGACGGAATTCATGACGCGGGTGCAGGCTTGGCTCGCGCAATCCTGACCATGGCCGTAATCGCTGATTGACCAAAGGACCTGTTGACCAAAGGACTCGGGCCGGTGCAGGCTTTGGCCAAAGGCTGCATCCCCAAGGAGGCATGATGGACCGGTCCGAGCCTGCAACATCCAGTGATCTTTTCATCATCGGCGGCGGCATCAATGGCTGCGGCATTGCCCGCGATGCGGTGGGGCGGGGGCTAAGCGTGGTTCTGGCCGAGCAGGCCGATCTGGCGCAAGCGACCTCTTCGGCATCGACCAAGCTGTTCCACGGCGGTTTGCGTTATCTGGAGTATTTCGAATTCCGACTGGTGCGCGAAGCACTGGAAGAACGCGAAACCCTGCTGCGCGCCATGCCGCATATATCATGGCCGATGCGTTTCGTGCTGCCCTATAGCCCCGAGATGCGGTTCGAATCGGAAACGCCTGCCAGCCAGCTTCTGGCGCGGGTGATGCCATGGATGAAGGGGCGCAGGCCCGCATGGATGATCCGTTTGGGCTTGTATTTGTATGACAGCCTTGGCGGTCGCAAAATCCTGCCCGCCACCCGCAAGCTGGACCTGCGGCGCGATCCGGCGGGGCAGGTGTTGAGGCCGGGTTTTGGTCTGGCTTACGAATATTCTGACTGCTGGGTGCAGGATGCGCGGCTGGTGGTGTTGAACGCGCGGGACGCCGAAGCGCGCGGGGCCAAGATATTGACCCGCAGGCGTGTGATATCGGCGCAGCGCGATGGCGGCATCTGGCGGATCGAAACCGATGGCGAGGGTGGTATCCAGCACCATGAAGCGCGCGCCTTGGTCAATGCGGGCGGGCCGTGGGTCGGGGATGTGATCCGCGATATCGCGCATATCCGCTCACGCGAGGGGGTGCGGCTGGTGCGCGGCAGCCATATCGTCACCAAAAAGCTGTATGATCACGACCGCTGCTATTTCTTCCAAGGCGAAGACGGGCGGATCATTTTCGCGATCCCCTATGAACAGGATTTCACCTTGATCGGCACCACCGACAAGGATCATGCCTTGCCCCCCGATCAGGCGGTCTGCACGCCGGAAGAACGCGACTACCTGTGCCGCTTTGCCAGCCGCTATTTCGCCCAAGCCGTGACGCCAGAAGATGTGGTCTGGACCTATTCCGGTGTGCGCCCGCTTTATGACGACGGGGCGAAATCCGCGACAGCCGCGACGAGGGACTATGTCTTGTCGCTGCATCAGGAACCCGATGCGGCGGGTGATCCCTCAGGTCCGCCGATGCTGAATGTCTTTGGCGGCAAGATCACCACCTATCGGCGGTTGGCGGAATCGGCCTTGGCGAAACTGGCGCCGTTCTTCCCGCAAGCAAGCGGGAACTGGACGGCTGGCGTGGCTTTGCCCGGTGGGGATTTTCCTGTCGACGGGGTGGAGCCGCTGATCGCAAAGCTGAAGGCGACCTATCCCTTCTTGGATGATCCCTGGGCGCAGCGCTTGGTGCGGGCCTATGGGACGGATGCCTTCACGCTGTTGGGCGATGCCGCGCAGATCGGCGATCTGGGCGAGTATTTCGGCGCCAATCTATATGCGGCGGAACTGGATTGGTTGATCCGTGCCGAATATGTCCGCAGTGGTGACGATGCCTTGTGGCGCAGATCGAAGCTGGGGCTGCATCTGGATAAGGCGGCAGCGGAACGGGTCGGGGCTTATGTCGCGGCAGCTGTTTCCCCTGCGCCCATGGCCGGTTAATAGGCGTAATATCACGGATAAGGTATTGGGTATGCAGTATATTCTGGCGATTGATCAGGGCACCACATCCAGTCGCGCGATCCTGTTCGATCAGGATCTGCAGGTGTTGGGTCAAGCGCAGCAGGAATTTGCCCAGCATTTCCCCCAATCCGGTTGGGTTGAACATGATCCGCAGGATCTGTGGCAAACGGTGCTGGATAGCGCGCGAGGGGTGTTGGCGCAGACGGCCGTCGCCGTCGGTGATATCGCCGCGATCGGCATCACCAATCAGCGTGAAACCACGGTTGTTTGGGATCGCAAGACCGGCCAGCCGATTCATCATGCGATTGTCTGGCAGGACCGCCGCACGGCGGGGCTATGCGACGAGCTGCGCGCGGCGGGGCATGAGCCGCTGATCACCGCGCGCACGGGACTGGTGCTGGATCCGTATTTTTCCGCCACCAAGATCGCGTGGATTCTGGATCATGTCGAGGGCGCGCGGGCGCGTGCGGATGCCGGAGAGCTGGCCTTCGGCACGGTGGATGCTTGGCTGATCTGGCAGCTGACCGGTGGCGCGCGCCATGTGACCGATGCCACCAATGCCGCGCGCACCATGCTGTTCGATATCGCCAAGGGTGCATGGGATGCGGAACTTTGCGCCTTGCTGCGCGTGCCGATGTCCTTGCTGCCGCAAGTGCTGGATTGCGCCGCGCCCTTTGGCGACACTTTGCCCGATCTGTTCGGTGTGGCGCTGCCGATCAGGGGTGTGGCGGGCGATCAACAGGCGGCCACGGTGGGGCAGGGCTGCTTTCGGGCGGGGATGCTGAAGTCCACTTATGGCACGGGATGTTTCGCGCTTTTGAATACGGGCAAGGATCTGGTGCCGTCGAAACACCGCCTGTTGACGACGATCGCCTATCAGCTTGACGGTCAGCGCAGCTATGCCTTGGAAGGGTCGATTTTCATTGCGGGTGCGGTGGTGCAATGGCTGCGCGATGGGCTGGGGGTGATTGCATCGGCCCCTGAAACGCAAGCTCTGGCGGAACAGGCGGATCTGTCGCAGGATCTGGTGCTGGTGCCTGCCTTCACGGGGCTGGGCGCGCCCTATTGGCAGCCTGATTGCAGGGGGGCGGTCTATGGGCTGACCCGCAATTCGGGGCCTGCGGAACTGGCCAAGGCCGCGTTGGAAAGCGTGGGATTCCAGACGCGTGACCTGCTGGAGGCCATGCGGGCCGACTGGCCGCAGGCACAAGACGGCGTCTTGCGCGTGGATGGCGGCATGGCCAATAGCGATTGGACCATGCAGTTCCTATCCGACATCCTTGGTGCGCCGGTGGACCGCCCCTTGGTCACGGAAACCACCGCTTTGGGGGCGGCCTATTTGGCGGGGCTTGCGGTGGGGCTTTGTCCGCCGCCCGAGGAATTCCTTCACCGCTGGGCCTGCGAGCGTCGCTTTACCCCCGCAATGGAGCCGGCGGATCGCGATCGCCGCTATGCGCGCTGGACCCGTGCGGTTGCGGCGACCATGGCCGTTTGAACACGTCAATGTCAGAGAATCGCTGCGCCTGCGCGCCTTGCCTTGTCTTGCGATGCCTCCCCCTGCAAGTTATCGATGACATGTATCTTAGCGAGGACATTGCCTTATGACCGCTTTCCGCCGCATTGCGACCCGCCTTTTGGTGTCTGGTCTTGCGCTTAGCCTTTTGGCGGCCTGTGCCCGCAATGACCTCTCCGAACCGCCGGTGCCGCTGGGCGATTTCGCCTTGGGGCTGAATATCGTGGTCTCCGATAAGGCCGAGAAGGTGCCGATTTCACGCGATGCGACCCCGGCGGAGTGGAAAGACTCCATGACCAAGGCGATTGCGGATCGCTTCGGCCGCTATGACGGCACCAAGCTGTATAATCTGGGTATTTCGGTTGATGCCTATGCGCTGGCACCTCCGGGCATTCCGCTGATCGCGGCGCCGAAATCGGTGATCGTGATCACCGCCAATATCTGGGATGACGCGGCCCGCCAGAAGCTGAACCCCGAAGGCGAGCAATTCACCGTCTTCGAAGGTCTGAACGGCGAGACTTTGATCGGCACCGGCCTGACCCGTTCGCGGGAAAAGCAAATGGAAGCATTGTCTTATAACGCAGCCAAGCGGGTCGAAACCTGGCTGCTGGAACATCCCGAATGGTTCGGCATGCCGGCGAAAGTGACGCCGCGCGGGCAAGATGCACCGACCGTTTATTCTGCGCCGTCAGCGATTTCGACGACGCCGCTGACGGCCACGCCGAGCGGGCAGGTTCCGACCGGCGCTGTTGTCGGCCGCACCGCCGTCGCAGGCTAAGGCGGCGCTTGGAGGGCCGAAGGGCCCTCCACAAGCCCCCAAATCTGCGAACTTGCCTGATCCGAGGCCAGATTTGTCAAGTGAGACTTGATTTTCCTTGTGCCAAGGCTTAATTCCCCGCCCGTCTATCACGGGGTCCAGTGCATCGCGCGCGCGACCCCCCGAATGCAAGGGCGCTGGCCACATGGCAAAGGCAAAGTTTGAACGTAACAAACCGCACGTCAACATCGGCACCATCGGCCACGTTGACCACGGCAAAACCACTCTGACCGCTGCGATCACCAAGTACTTTGGTGACTTCAAAGCCTACGACCAAATCGACGGCGCACCGGAAGAGCGTGCACGCGGCATCACCATCTCGACCGCACACGTCGAGTACGAGACCGAAGCACGTCACTACGCCCACGTCGACTGCCCCGGCCACGCTGACTATGTTAAGAACATGATCACCGGTGCTGCACAGATGGACGGCGCGATCCTCGTGGTTGCTTCGTCGGACGGCCCGATGCCGCAAACCCGCGAGCACATCTTGCTCGGCCGTCAGGTTGGCATCCCGTACATCGTTGTGTACATGAACAAAGTTGACCTGGTCGACGACGAAGAGCTGCTGGAACTGGTGGAAATGGAAGTTCGCGAACTTCTGTCGTCCTACGAGTACCCGGGCGACGACACCCCGATCATCAAGGGTTCGGCGCACCAAGCTCTGATCGGCGAGCGTCCGGAAATCGGCGAATCGTCGGTTCGCGCTCTGTTGGCAGCGGTTGACGAATACATCCCGACCCCGGCACGTGCTGTTGACCAGCCGTTCCTGATGCCGATCGAAGACGTGTTCTCGATCTCGGGCCGTGGTACCGTTGTGACCGGTCGTATCGAGCGTGGCGTGATCAACGTCGGCGACGAAGTCGAAATCGTTGGTATCCGCGAAACCAAGAAATCGACCTGCACCGGCGTCGAAATGTTCCGCAAGCTGCTGGATCGCGGTGAAGCTGGCGACAACGTCGGCGTCCTGCTGCGCGGTGTTGACCGTGAAGGCGTTGAGCGTGGTCAAGTGCTGTGCAAACCGAAGTCGGTTCTGCCGCACACCAAGTTCGAAGCTGAAGCCTATATCCTCACCAAAGAGGAAGGTGGCCGTCACACGCCGTTCTTCGCGAACTACCGTCCGCAATTCTACTTCCGCACCACCGACGTCACCGGCACCGTGAACCTGCCGGAAGGCACCGAGATGGTTATGCCGGGCGACAACCTGAAGTTCGAAGTCGAACTGATCGCTCCGATCGCTATGGAAGAAAAACTGCGCTTCGCAATCCGCGAAGGCGGCCGCACCGTGGGTGCAGGCGTGGTCTCGAAAATCCTCGCTTAAGGAAGGGGGCGGGCGCCTTCGGGCGCTCACCGTCTTCAGGGGCGCGCAGGGGAAACCCTGCGCGCCTTTTGCATTGAATAGCTGCCCCATGGCACAACCAGACCCTGTAAGGAGCCTTCCATGGCCAAGATGATCCATTCCATGATTCGCGTTTTCGACGAGGCCCGTTCGCTGGCCTTCTATCGCGATGCCTTCGCCCTTGAGGTGGCCGAGCGTTTGGATTTCGCGACCTTCACGCTGATCTATCTGTCGAATGCCGCGCAAAGCTTTGAACTGGAGCTGACCGTCAACAAGGACCGCACCGAGCCCTATGCCTTGGGCGACGGCTATGGCCATCTGGCGGTATCGGTGGCCAATCTAGAGGCCGAACACGCCCGTATGCAGGCGGCTGGCCACACGGTCGGTCACATTGTCGATTTCAAGAACGGCGATCTGCGGGTCGCGAAGTTCTTCTTCGTCACCGATCCCGATGGCTACAAGATCGAAGTGATCCAGCGCGGCAACCGGTATCTTTAAGCGATTCGAAAAGGGGCGGCCACGGCTTGCCCCTTTTCGCGAGGGCGCTTGGGGAAATTGCGAAATTTCCGCTAAGGAATTCAAAAAACGTAGAATTACCCCTTGACCCCCCCGCGAATAAGCCTTAGTCACCCCAGCAGGATAGGGGTATAGCTCAGCTGGTAGAGCGACGGTCTCCAAAACCGTAGGTCGCGGGTTCGAGCCCTGCTGCCCCTGCCATCCTCCTTACAAGTTCGCCATTGTCCGTAAGCACCTTCCAAGGTTCTTGCGGTTTTGGCATATCTGGCGCGATGTGCGAAGCGGCTTGAATTCACTGGGCCAAACGCGTATCTCGGGCCTCGACCTAAGTGAGCGGATCAAGAGCATGGCTAAGACCAACCCCCTTCAGTTCCTCCAGCAAGTGCGTGGCGAAGTGGCCAAGGTTGTCTGGCCGACGCGTCGTGAAGTCGTGCTGACCACCATCATGGTGTTCATTCTGGCGGCGATCACCGCAACCTTCTTCAGCATTGTCGATCTTGGCATCCGCACCGGCCTGTCGGCCCTGCTGAGCGCCTTCTAAGGCTGCTTGCTGAAGGCTGCCCTTGAAATTTGAGGCAAGTGCAGGTATCTGCGCCTCTGACCAAGGGCATATTCGCGCGCAATGATTCGTGTTGCGTGCGGTTTTTTGTTCCTTCGAGTACGGATCACGACGATCCGTTCTTGCAAAAATTTGGATTTCGGCCGCATCGCGCGGTTGGGCAGACGGGGTAAACGGCATGGCCAAGCGGTGGTATTCGGTGAGCGTCCTCTCGAACTTCGAGAAGAAAGTGGCCGAGCAGATCAAGACGGCCGTGGCTGAAGCGGGTCTGGAAGAAGAAATCAGCGAAGTTCTGGTCCCCACCGAAGAGGTGATCGAAATTCGTCGTGGCAAGAAGGTGAGCTCCGAGCGCCGTTTCATGCCGGGCTATGTTCTGGTCCGCATGGAAATGACGAGCCGTGGCTATCACCTGATTTCGACAATCAATCGTGTGACCGGTTTCCTGGGTCCGCAAGGCCGTCCGATGCCGATGCGTGATTCGGAAGTGAACCAGATCCTGAACCGTGTCGAAGAAGGCCAGGAAGCTCCGCGCAACCTGATCCGCTTCGATGTGGGCGAAAAGGTCAAAGTCACCGACGGCCCGTTCGAGGGCTTCGACGGTATGGTTGAGGATGTGGATGAAGAGCACAGCCGCCTGAAGGTGTCCGTGTCGATCTTCGGCCGCGCCACCCCCGTCGAACTGGAATATACTCAGGTTGCCAAAGGCGCGTGAGTCTATCGCGTGGGAGGCAAGCGCGCTGCATCTTGAGTGCAGGGTGACAAGCCGGACCACTAAACCGCACCATCCGGTGCAGTGAATAAGGAGTAGGCCTCATGGCTAAGAAGATTATGGGCAGCCTCAAGCTGCAAGTTAAGGCACAGCAAGCCAACCCGTCGCCGCCAGTTGGTCCGGCGCTGGGTCAGCGCGGCCTGAACATCATGGCGTTCGTCAAAGAATTCAACGCACGTTCGGCTGAATTCGCACCGGGCACTCCGATCCCGACGATCATCACCTACTACCAGGACAAGTCGTTCAGCCTTGACCTGAAAACCCCGCCGGCAGCCTTCCTGCTGAAGCAAGCTGCTGGCCTGCCGCCGGTTGGCAAGCGCAACCGCGCAAAAGGTTCGGCGAAGCCGGGCCGCGAAGTTGCTGGCAAGGTGACCGTTGCTCAGATCCGTCAAATCGCTGAAGCGAAAATGAAAGATCTGAACGCGAACTCGATCGAAGCTGCAATGCAGATCATCCTTGGCTCGGCCAAGTCCGTCGGCATCGAAGTGAAGGGCTGATCATCATGGCAAAGCTTGCAAAACGCACCAAAGTTGCCCGCGCTCAGTTCGAAGGCAAAGAAATCCTGGCTCTCGAAGAAGCAGTTGCGCTGATCAAAAAAGCAGCATCGGCTAAATTCGACGAGACCCTGGAAATCGCGATGAACCTGGGTGTTGACCCGCGTCACGCTGACCAAATGGTTCGCGGCGTTGTTCAACTGCCGAACGGCACCGGTAAAACCGTTCGCGTTGCTGTCTTCGCTCGTGGCGCTAAAGCCGACGAAGCTAAAGCAGCTGGCGCGGATATCGTTGGCGCAGAAGACCTGATGGAGCAAATCCAGCAGGGCAAGATCGATTTCGATCGCTGCATCGCGACTCCGGACATGATGCCGGTCGTTGGCCGTCTGGGTAAGATCCTCGGCCCGCGCAACCTGATGCCGAACCCGAAGGTTGGCACCGTGACGATGGACGTGGCTCAGGCCGTGACCAACGCCAAGGGCGGTGAAGTCCAGTTCAAAGTCGAAAAAGCTGGCGTTATCCACGCTGGTATCGGCAAAGTTTCGTTCGACGAAGCTAAACTGGTCGAAAACGTTCGCGCCTTCGTGGACGCAGTCACCAAAGCTAAGCCGGCTGGCGCAAAAGGCACCTACGTCAAGAAAGTTTCGCTTTCTTCGACCATGGGTCCGGGCGTTGCTCTCGAGCTCGGCTCAACCGCTGCTTGAATAAACTAATCGCGGGCAGGGGCTTTTTGCCCTTGCCCATCGATCCCCCCTCGTTCATGAGGGGGTGGCAGATTCTTTGTTGATTCTGTCCTGTCCGAGACGGCCGGTGATTTCATCCGAAATCTTAATATCCTGCCTGAGATGGGGAACGAGACGAATTTCACCTTCGGGTGATCTTGGCTTGGTACCCTGAAACGGACCCGAACGCTTCTGAGCAATCAGAGGCAAATGTGAGCCGGGGGGAAACCCTCATACTTGGAGTGGAACTGTGGATAGAGCCCAGAAAGAACAGTTGGTCGACGAGCTCGGCCAAATCTTCGCAAGCTCTGGCGTTGTAGTGGTCGCACACTACGCGGGTATGACGGTTGCACAGATGCAGGACCTGCGCGCAAAAATGCGCGAAGTTGGTGGGTCCGTACGCGTTGCCAAGAACACGCTCGCCAAGATCGCCCTTGAAGGCAAAGCCGCTGAAAAGATGGCTGGCCTCCTGTCGGGCATGACTGTTCTCGCTTATTCGGAAGATCCGGTCGCTGCGGCGAAGGTCTCCGAGGCATACGCTAAGTCTAACGACAAGTTCGTTATTCTGGGCGGTGCAATGGGCGAAACCGTTCTGGACCAAGCTGGTGTTAAAGCCGTTGCAGCCCTGCCGTCGCGTGAAGAGCTTATCGCTCAGATCGTTTCGTGCATTGGCGCTCCTGCTTCGAACATCGCTGGTGCAATTGGCGCGCCTGCTTCGAACATCGCTGGCATCCTGTCGACCATCGAGGACAAAGCTGCAGCTTAATCGCTGCTGCTTGACCTTGTGCCCGCGTGGCTGAAGCCACGTCGTTGGAAACCATCTTAATCTTTACGGAATGAGCAAAATGGCTGATCTGAACAAACTCGCAGAAGAAATCGTCGGTCTGACCCTTCTTCAAGCACAAGAACTGAAAACCATCCTGAAAGACCAGTACGGCATCGAGCCGGCAGCTGGTGGCGCAGTTATGGTTGCTGGCCCGGCAGCTGCAGCAGCAGCTGAAGAAGAAAAAACCGAATTCGACGTCGTTCTGACCGACGCTGGCGCGAACAAGATCAACGTGATCAAAGAAGTTCGCGGCATCACCGGTCTGGGTCTGAAAGAAGCTAAAGACCTGGTCGAAGCTGGCGGCAAGATCAAAGAAGGCATCGCGAAAACCGAAGCTGAAGAGATCAAAAAGAAACTCGAAGAAGCTGGCGCTAAAATCGAGCTCAAGTAATCTTCCATGCGGGGGATTTCCCTGCTACGGTGATTATAATGACTGGGGATGGAGTAATCTGTCCCCAGTTATTCGCGTCTTGAAAGGTGCATTTGCGAATGCTTCTTTCCAGGTGCGGTGACAGGCTCGGGAGCGGTCCTTCGGGACGGGCCGCATGAATGGAGCCATCCCCCCTTCGCCAGCGGCGAGCGCCCGTGGCCCGACGGCCGCTTGCCCGCGACACGAAAGAAAAGGTGACGACGAGCATGGCGCAAGCTTACGTTGGCCAGAAGCGCATCCGCCGCTACTACGGCAAGATTCGCGAAGTTCTGGAGATGCCGAACCTGATCGAGGTTCAGAAATCCTCCTATGACTTGTTCCTGCGTTCGGGCGATGGCCCGAAACCCTTCGATGGTGAAGGTCTGCAGGGCACGTTCCAGTCGGTTTTCCCGATCAAGGACTTCAATGAAACCGCTTTCCTCGAGTTCGTGAAATACGAACTGGAAAAGCCCAAATACGACGTCGATGAGTGCCAACAGCGCGATATGACCTATGCAGCGCCGCTGAAGGTCACTCTGCGCTTGATCGTTTTTGATGTCGACGAGGCCACCGGCGCTCGTTCGGTCAAGGACATCAAAGAACAAGACGTCTACATGGGCGATATGCCCCTGATGACCCAGAACGGTACGTTCATCGTGAACGGCACCGAGCGTGTGATCGTCAGCCAGATGCACCGTTCGCCGGGCGTCTTCTTCGACCACGACAAGGGTAAAACCCACTCGTCGGGCAAATTGCTGTTTGCTTGCCGCATCATCCCGTACCGCGGCTCGTGGTTGGACTTCGAATTCGACGCCAAAGACATCGTCTTCGCGCGTATCGACCGTCGTCGTAAGCTGCCGGTGACCACTCTGCTCTATGCGCTTGGCATGGATCAGGAAGGCATCATGGATGCCTATTACAACACCGTGAACTTCCGCTATGTGAAGAACAAGGGCTGGGTCACCAAGTTCTTCCCCGAGCGCGTGCGCGGCACTCGTCCGTCCTATGATCTGGTTGACGCTGCCACCGGCGAAGTCATCCTGAAGGCTGGCGAAAAAGCCACCCCGCGTATGGTCAAGAAGTGGATTGACGACGCTGACATCACCGAATTGCTGGTGCCTTTCGATCATATCCTGACCCGTTATGTGGCCAAGGATATCATCAACGAAGAGACCGGTGAGATCTGGGTTGAAGCGGGCGACGAGATCACTCTCGAATACGACCGTGACGGCGAAGTCAAAGGCGGCAGCCTGAAGCTGCTGTTGGATCAGGGCATCACCGAGCTGCCGATCCTGGACATCGACAATATCAACGTCGGTCCCTATATCCGCAACACCATGGCGGCTGATAAGAACATGGGTCGCGACACCGCGCTCATGGACATCTACCGCGTCATGCGTCCGGGTGAACCGCCGACCGTTGAAGCGGCGTCCGCGCTGTTCGACACGCTGTTCTTCGATAAAGAGCGTTATGATCTCTCGGCTGTCGGCCGCGTGAAAATGAACATGCGCCTTGATCTGGACCGTCCGGATACCCAGCGCACGCTGGACCGCGACGACATCATCTCCTGCATCAAAGCGCTGTGCGAACTGCGTGATGGTAAAGGCGAAATCGACGATATCGACCACCTCGGCAACCGTCGTGTGCGTTCGGTCGGCGAGCTGATGGAAAACCAGTACCGCGTTGGTCTGCTCCGCATGGAGCGCGCGATCAAAGAGCGTATGTCTTCCGTCGAAATCGACACGATCATGCCGCAAGACCTGATCAATGCGAAACCGGCTGCGGCGGCAGTGCGTGAATTCTTCGGCTCGTCGCAGCTGTCGCAGTTCATGGACCAAACCAACCCGCTGTCGGAAGTCACCCACAAACGCCGTCTTTCGGCGCTTGGCCCGGGCGGTCTGACCCGCGAACGTGCAGGCTTCGAAGTCCGCGACGTTCACCCGACTCACTACGGCCGTATGTGCCCGATTGAGACTCCGGAAGGTCAGAACATCGGTCTGATCAACTCGTTGGCTACTTTCGCACGTGTCAACAAGTACGGCTTCATCGAGACCCCGTACCGCAAGGTCGTCGACGGTCACGTGACCGACGATGTGGTCTACATGTCGGCTACCGAAGAGATGCGCCACACGGTTGCTCAGGCAAACGCGGCACAGACCGAAGAAGGCCAGTTCACCGATGACCTGATTTCGTCGCGTAAAGCGGGCGAATTCATGCTGAACCCGCCGGAAGCGATCGATCTGATCGACGTTTCGCCCAAACAGCTGGTTTCGGTTGCAGCATCGCTGATTCCGTTCCTTGAAAACGACGACGCTAACCGCGCTCTGATGGGCTCGAACATGCAACGTCAGGCAGTTCCGCTGCTGCAATCGGATGCACCTTTCGTCGGTACCGGCATCGAAGCCGTTGTCGCACGTGACTCGGGTGCGGCGATCATGGCACGTCGTGCAGGTATCATCGACCAAGTCGATGCGACCCGTATCGTTGTGCGCGCCACCGAAATGCTGGAGCCGGGCGAGCCGGGCGTCGACATCTATCGTCTGCGCAAGTTCAAGCGTTCGAACCAATCGTCCTGCATCAATCAGCGTCCGCTGGTGAACGTTGGCGACACCGTGGTCCGCAGCGAAGTTATCGCTGATGGCCCGTCGACCGACATGGGCGAACTGGCTCTGGGCCGGAACGTGATCGTGGCCTTCATGCCGTGGAACGGCTACAACTATGAAGACTCGATCCTGATTTCGGAACGTATCCTGCGTGATGACGTCTATACCTCGATCCACATCGAGGAATACGAAGTCGCCGCTCGCGATACCAAGCTTGGTCCGGAAGAGATCACCCGCGATATCCCGAACGTCGGCGAGGAAGCTCTGCGCAACCTCGACGAAGCGGGCATCGTGTACATCGGTGCAGAAGTGCAGCCGGGCGACATTCTGGTCGGTAAGATCACCCCCAAAGGTGAATCGCCGATGACCCCGGAAGAAAAGCTGCTGCGCGCCATCTTCGGCGAAAAAGCGTCCGACGTCCGCGATACCTCGCTGCGTCTGCCGCCGGGTGCTTATGGTACCATCGTGGAAGTTCGCGTCTTCAACCGTCACGGCGTCGACAAAGACGAACGTGCGTTGCAGATCGAGCGTGAAGAAGTCGAACGTCTGGCACGCGACCGTGACGACGAACTCGTCATCCTGGAGCGTAACATCTACTCGCGTCTGAAGACGTTGATCATGGGTAAAACCGCGGTCAAAGGTCCGAAAGGCATCAAAGCGGGTGCGACCATCGACGACGAACTGCTGGGCACCCTGTCGAAGGGCCAGTGGTGGCAGCTGGCGCTTGGCGAAGAAGCCGAAGCGAAAGACGTCGAAGCACTTCACGACCAATTCGAAGCTCAGCGCCGCGCGTTGGATCTGCGTTTCGAAGACAAGGTCGAAAAAGTCCGTCGTGGCGATGATCTGCCTCCGGGCGTGATGAAGATGGTCAAAGTCTTCGTGGCGGTGAAGCGCAAGCTGCAGCCGGGCGATAAGATGGCAGGCCGTCACGGCAACAAAGGCGTCGTGTCCAAAGTCGTTCCGATGGAAGACATGCCGTTCTTGGCGGATGGTACTCCGGTTGACTTGGTGCTGAACCCGCTGGGCGTGCCGTCGCGTATGAACGTCGGTCAGATTCTGGAAACCCACATGGGTTGGGCTGCGCGCAAGCTGGGCCTGCAGATCGACGAAGCTTTGCATGACTACCGTCGCAACGGCGACCTGACCCCGGTCAAGGAAGCAATGCGTATCGCTTATGGCGATGAGACCTACGAAGAAGCTTTCGCTGATCGCGATGACGCAGATCTGCTGCAAATGGCAGGCAATGTGCGTCGTGGCGTTCCGATCGCTACGCCGGTCTTCGACGGTGCGAAAGAAGCAGACGTCAATGATGCCCTGCGTCGTGCGGGCTTCGACACCTCGGGTCAGTCGGACGTGTTCGACGGCCGTACCGGTGAGAAGTTCCAGCGCAAGGTCACCGTCGGCGTGAAATACATGCTGAAGCTGCACCACCTTGTCGACGACAAGTTGCACGCTCGTTCGACCGGCCCGTACTCGCTTGTTACCCAGCAGCCGCTTGGTGGTAAGGCGCAGTTCGGTGGTCAGCGTCTTGGGGAGATGGAGGTCTGGGCTCTGGAAGCTTACGGCGCTGCATACACCCTGCAAGAGATGCTCACCGTCAAGTCGGATGACGTCGCTGGCCGGACCAAGGTCTATGAGTCGATCGTCAAAGGCGAAGACAACTTCGAGGCAGGCGTCCCGGAATCCTTCAACGTTCTCGTTAAGGAAGTCCGTGGCCTCGGCCTGAATATGGAACTCCTGGATGCGGAGGAGGAGTGAGGGCCGTTTGGCCCCACTCACCCATCCCTCTGATTAAGGACGCAAAATGAACCAGGAACTTAGCACCAACCCGTTCAACCCGGTTGCTCCCGTTAAGACCTTTGACGAGATCAAAGTCTCGCTGGCATCGCCCGAGCGGATCTTGTCGTGGTCCTATGGCGAGATCAAAAAGCCGGAGACCATCAACTACCGCACGTTCAAACCGGAACGTGACGGTCTGTTCTGCGCACGTATCTTTGGCCCGATCAAAGATTACGAATGCCTTTGCGGCAAATACAAGCGCATGAAGTACCGCGGCGTCGTCTGTGAAAAGTGCGGCGTCGAAGTCACCCTGCAAAAAGTCCGTCGCGAACGCATGGGCCATATCGAGCTGGCAGCCCCTGTCGCTCACATCTGGTTCCTGAAGTCGCTGCCGTCGCGCATCGGTCTGATGCTGGACATGACTTTGCGGGATCTGGAACGCATCCTCTACTTCGAAAACTATGTTGTCATCGAGCCGGGTCTGACCGACCTGACTTACGGCCAACTGATGACCGAAGAAGAGTTCCTTGATGCGCAAGACCAATATGGCGCAGACGCTTTCACCGCGAATATCGGTGCCGAAGCGATCCGCGACATGCTGGCTGCGATCGATCTGGAACAGACCGCCGAGCAACTTCGCGAAGAGCTGAAGGAAGCAACCGGCGAGCTGAAGCCGAAGAAGATCATCAAGCGGCTGAAGATCGTTGAATCCTTCCTCGAGTCGGGCAATCGCCCCGAGTGGATGGTTCTGACCGTTCTTCCGGTGATCCCGCCGGAACTGCGTCCGCTGGTTCCGCTGGATGGTGGTCGCTTCGCGACCTCGGACTTGAACGATTTGTATCGTCGCGTCATCAACCGTAACAACCGCCTCAAGCGTCTGATCGAACTGCGTGCGCCCGATATCATCGTGCGTAACGAAAAGCGTATGCTGCAAGAAGCAGTCGACGCTCTGTTCGACAACGGTCGTCGCGGTCGCGTGATCACGGGCACCAACAAGCGCCCGCTGAAATCGCTGTCGGACATGCTGAAGGGTAAGCAAGGTCGCTTCCGTCAGAACTTGCTGGGTAAACGCGTCGACTTCTCGGGTCGTTCGGTCATCGTGACTGGGCCTGAGTTGAAGCTGCACCAGTGCGGTCTGCCGAAAAAGATGGCTTTGGAGCTGTTCAAGCCGTTCATCTACTCGCGTCTGGAAGCCAAGGGTCTGTCGTCGACCGTCAAGCAAGCCAAGAAGCTGGTGGAAAAAGAGCGCCCCGAGGTTTGGGATATCCTGGATGAAGTCATCCGCGAACACCCGGTCCTGCTGAACCGCGCACCGACGCTGCACCGTTTGGGCATCCAGGCGTTCGAACCGATCCTGATCGAAGGTAAGGCTATCCAGCTGCACCCGCTGGTCTGCTCGGCATTCAACGCCGACTTCGACGGTGACCAAATGGCAGTTCACGTGCCGCTCTCGCTGGAAGCCCAGCTGGAAGCACGCGTTCTGATGATGTCGACGAACAACGTCCTGTCGCCGGCAAACGGCGCGCCTATCATCGTTCCTTCGCAGGATATGGTCCTTGGTCTGTACTACACGACCATGGAGCGTAAGGGCATGAAGGGCGAGGGGATGATCTTCTCGAACATCGACGAGGTCGAGCATGCTCTGGCCGCAGGCGAATTGCACCTGCACGCCAAGATCACTGCGCGTCTGAACCAGATCGACGAGCATGGCAACGAAGTGTGGAAGCGCTTTGAAACCACCGCTGGCCGTCTGCGTTTGGGCAACCTGCTGCCGAAAAACGCAAAAGCGCCGTTCGGTCTTGTGAACAAGCTGCTGCGTAAGAAAGACGTGCAGTCGGTCATCGATACTGTCTACCGTTACTGCGGTCAGAAAGAATCGGTCATCTTCTGCGACCAGATCATGGGTCTTGGTTTCCGCGAAGCATTCCGCGCAGGCATCTCGTTCGGTAAGGACGATATGGTCATCGCGGATGACAAGTGGACTTTGGTCAATGAAACCAAGGAATTGGTTGCTGGCTTCGAACAACAGTACCTCGACGGCCTGATCACTCAGGGCGAGAAGTACAACAAAGTTGTCGACGCATGGTCGAAGTGCAACGACAAAGTCACTGAATCGATGATGGCGACCATCTCGGCCACCAAGTACACTGAAGACGGCGCTGAAAAAGAGCCGAACTCGGTTTACATGATGGCGCACTCCGGTGCTCGTGGCTCGGTCACGCAGATGAAGCAGCTGGGCGGTATGCGCGGCCTGATGGCCAAGCCTAACGGCGAAATCATCGAGACACCGATCATCTCGAACTTCAAGGAAGGTCTGACCGTTCTTGAATACTTCAACTCGACTCACGGCGCTCGTAAGGGTCTGTCGGATACCGCACTGAAGACGGCGAACTCGGGTTACCTGACCCGTCGTCTGGTGGACGTCGCTCAGGATTGCATCGTGCGTTCGCATGATTGCGGCACTGAACGTGCGATCACCGCAGAAGCGGCAGTGAACGATGGTGAAGTGATCCAAACCCTTGCAGATCGTGTTCTGGGCCGTGTGGCAGCAGATGACGTTCTGGTTCCGGGCACGGATGAGGTGATCCTGACCGCAGGCGAGCTGATCGACGAACGTCGTGCAGACCTCATCTCGGAAGCTGGCGTGTCGGTGATGCGTATCCGCAGCCCGCTGACCTGTGAGGCCGAAGAAGGCGTCTGCGCCATGTGCTATGGTCGTGACCTTGCACGCGGCACCTTGGTCAACCAAGGCGAAGCAGTCGGCATCATCGCGGCACAGTCGATCGGTGAACCGGGTACTCAGCTGACCATGCGTACCTTCCACATCGGTGGTGTTGCGCAGGGTGGCCAACAGTCGTTCCTGGAAGCCTCGCAAGAGGGTAAGATCGAGTTCCGCAACGCGAACCTGCTGGAAAATGTCAACGGCGAACAGATCGTTCTGGGCCGTAGCATGCAGCTGGTGATCGTTGATGAAGTCGGTCAGGACCGTGCAGTGCACAAGCTGTCCTATGGCTCGAAAGTCCACGTCAAGGATGGCCAAGAGGTCAAGCGCGGCACCAAGCTGTTCGAATGGGACCCCTACACCTTGCCGATCATCGCTGAAAAAGGCGGTGTGGCGAAGTTCGTTGACCTGATTTCGGGCATCTCGGTGCGCGAAGACACGGATGACGCGACTGGCATGACCCAGAAGATCGTGTCCGACTGGCGTTCTGTGCCGCGCGGTAGCGATCTGAAGCCGGAAGTTATCATCATGAACCCCACCACCGGTGAACCGGTGCGCGGCGACAATGGTAACCCGATTTCCTATGCTATGTCGGTTGACGCCATTCTTTCGGTTGAAGAAGGCCAAGACATCAAGCCGGGCGACGTTGTTGCTCGTATCCCGCGCGAAGGCGCGAAGACGAAAGACATCACCGGTGGTCTGCCGCGTGTTGCTGAACTCTTCGAAGCACGTCGTCCGAAGGATCACGCGATCATCGCGGAAGCTGATGGCTATGTCCGCTTCGGCAAGGACTACAAAAACAAGCGCCGCATCACTGTGGAGCCGGTGGATGAGTCCCTGCAGCCGACCGAGTATATGATCCCGAAAGGCAAGCATATTCCGGTTCAGGAAGGCGATTTCGTCCAGAAGGGCGACTACATCATGGACGGCAACCCCGCGCCGCATGACATCCTGCGTATCATGGGTGTCGAAGCGCTGGCGAACTACATGATCGACGAAGTCCAAGACGTCTATCGTCTGCAAGGCGTTAAGATCAACGACAAGCACATCGAGGTGATCGTTCGCCAGATGCTGCAAAAGTTCGAGATCACCGACTCGGGCGACACGACTTTGCTCAAAGGCGAGCAGGTCGAGAAGATCGAGCTGGACGAAGAGAACACCAAGGCAGCTGCTCGCGGTGGCCGCGAGGCGAAAGCCGAACCGGTCCTGTTGGGTATCACCAAGGCGTCGCTGCAAACCCGCAGCTTCATCTCGGCGGCCTCGTTCCAGGAAACCACCCGCGTGCTGACCGAAGCTTCGGTTCAGGGCAAGCGCGACAAGCTGGTTGGTCTGAAAGAGAATGTCATCGTGGGTCGTCTGATCCCGGCAGGCACCGGTGGTGCAACGAGCCGTGTGAAGAAGATCGCGTCTGACCGTGACGGCACCGTTATCGCTGCGCGCCGTGGCGAGGCTGAACAAGCCGCTGCTCTGGCTGCACCGATGGACGATGTCGTCAATGTGCAGAAAGACGTGGTTGATCCCTTCGCACCGCGCGATTGAGATCTAAGCCTTTGAAACTTGGAAAACCCCCGCTTCGGCGGGGGTTTTTCTTTTTCCATACAGGGACTTGTGGCAGGGGCTTGGGGCAGGGGCCTAGCCCTCGGTATCGCGGCGCGCGCCTAGGCCCATTCCCATACCCATCCCCATACCGCCGCCTCCACCCATGCCGGCACCGCCACCTCCGCCGCCGCCAGCACCACCCCCACCACCTTCACCGCGTCCGCCCTTGCCACCGCTTGTCTGCGGGCGGGTCGGGCCTTGGGCGGGGATGGTGATATCGGCGGGGATATTTTCCAGATCGAGCGCGCGGCGGATGTAGTCGCGCAGGCTGCGCACCAGTTCGGCGGTGTGGATCTGGCGCCCTTCGGCCATGTCCTGCGCGGCAGTCGCCGCAAGACGGACCTGATCTTCCGTTCCCAGCAAAAGGATATCGGCCAAAGCGCCTTCAACCGCGTCGCGGATGCGCCGCGCGCGTTCGGCCACGGTTTCCGGCGGCATCGGCGGGGCTTCTGCCGCCTCTGTCAAAAGGGGATCGGTATCGCTGCGGCGTTTCAGATCGCGCATATGCGCGGGGTCGACCAGAAGCTGGCCGGTGAAGGAGCCGCCAAGCACCCGATAGGCCGACATCAGAGTTTTCAGCCTTTCGTTGATCTGCCGGTTCATCCGTTGCTGGCGCTGTTGCAAGGTCAGCATCATCAGGATGCGAATGCCGACGCCGATCAGCGTGATCAGCATCAGGCCACCCAAAGTGGTCAGCACGCCTTGCCATGAACTGAAGTCGATGAAGCGCATGATATCTCCGTAAGGATCGCGGTTTGGAACCAGCCTAGGGGAAATGTTGTATCGGTAACATCTGTTCCCTATGCAGCGGCGCTTTGGCCCGATACCCAACAGAAGGGGATGAGGAGTGGGCCATGGCCAGAAGCAATGATGCCAGCGGGGCGATGTATATCTGTCTGGCGATGGGCGCTTTCACCATCAACGATGCAATGATGAAGCTGCTGATCGAAGACATGCCGCTTTATCAGGCGATCACCCTGCGCGGCCTTCTAAGCCTGCTGTTCCTGATCGGCATCGCCTGGGGCAGGCGAGAGCTGCGCTTCCGCTTTGAAATACGTGACTGGCGGTTGATGGGCGGGCGCTGTGCGGGCGAGATTATCGCCACTGTATCCTACTTGATGGCTTTGGTGCATATTCCGCTGGCGACGGTGGTGGCCTTGATGCAATCGCTGCCGCTGATGTCGTCTTTGGTGGCGGTGCCGCTGTTTGGCGAACGTCTGGGGCGCGTGCGATTGCTGGCGATCATCGCGGGCTTTGTCGGAGTCATGGTCATCTTGCGCCCCGGCCCCGAAGGGATCAGCATCTGGTCGCTTCTGGTGCTGGTGTCGGTCGCGGCCTGTATCTTGCGCGACATGTCGACCCGCGCGATGTCGTCCAAGATGCCGACGATGATGGTGGCTTTGTTCAGCGCCTTTGCCGTGACCATCTATGGCGCTGTGGGCTGGGCCGTCGAAGGCGGTATCGCGCTTGATCGGCACAGCGTGACCCTGCTGGCCATCGCGGCCGCTACCTTGGCGATCGGATATTGCGCGGGCACCTCGGCCATGAGAATCGGTGATGTCGCGGCGGTGGCGCCCTTCCGCTATACCTCGCTGATTTGGGCGGTGGCGCTCGACTTGCTGCTGTTCGGTTTGCTGCCCGATGCTATCACCTTGAGCGGAGCCGCAATCGTTGCTGCGGCGGGCCTATTCGGGCTGATGTGGGAAAGGCGGCTAAGAGCCAGTGTTCCCTGAGGTGCTGTTGACATTTCAGGCGACTCCCCATATACGCGCGTCTACCTCCCAGTGTGGGTTATCTCATACCACGGGGGTATATTGCTTGATGTGGTCACGATCGGGGCTTAACGGCGTCGATCCTCTGTAATTCCGCCGTATCGATTCTCGAAAGGGAAGGATGCGGTTATGTCCATTGCAATGGGTGTAATGGACACGTCGAGAAGAGGCGCCCTTGTTCTATTGGGGGCGAGTATTGACAACGCCCGTTTCGGGGCAACGTGAGGAACGTTAATGCCGACGATTCAGCAGCTTATCCGCAAGCCGCGGGAAGCGAACGTGCGGAAATCCAAGTCGCAGCACTTGGAATCCTGCCCGCAAAAGCGTGGGGTTTGCACCCGCGTCTACACCACCACTCCGAAGAAGCCGAACTCGGCTATGCGTAAAGTTGCGAAGGTTCGCCTGACCAACGGTTTCGAAGTGATCTCTTACATCCCCGGCGAAAAGCACAACCTGCAAGAGCACTCGGTTGTTCTGATCCGCGGCGGCCGCGTAAAAGACTTGCCGGGTGTCCGTTACCACATTCTGCGTGGTGTGTTGGATACCCAAGGCGTTAAAGACCGTCGCCAGCGTCGTTCGAAATACGGCGCTAAGCGTCCGAAGTGAGGTAAGAGAACATGTCCCGTCGTCACGCCGCAGAGAAGCGCGAAATTCTCCCGGACGCCAAGTATGGCGACCGCGTATTGACCAAGTTCATGAACAACCTGATGCTGGATGGCAAAAAGTCGGTCGCAGAGTCGATCGTCTATGGTGCCCTGACCCGCGTCGAGTCGAAACTGAAGCGCGAACCGATCGAGGCTTTCCACGAAGCTCTCGACAACGTTAAGCCTTCGGTCGAAGTTCGTTCGCGCCGCGTTGGTGGTGCAACCTACCAGGTTCCGGTTGAAGTCCGCGTCGAACGCCGTGAAGCGCTCGCAATCCGTTGGTTGATCACCGCTGCGCGCAAGCGCAACGAGAACACCATGGAAGAGCGCCTTGCAGCAGAGCTGTCGGATGCGATCAACAACCGCGGCACCGCGGTTAAGAAGCGCGAAGACACCCATAAGATGGCAGACGCTAACAAAGCGTTCAGCCACTACCGCTGGTAAGGAGTTAGGCACATGGCACGCGAGTATCCGCTTAACCTCTACCGCAACTTCGGTATCATGGCGCACATCGACGCGGGTAAAACCACGACGACTGAGCGGATCCTGTTCTACACCGGCAAAAACCACAAAATGGGCGAGACGCACGATGGTGCGTCCACCATGGACTGGATGGAGCAGGAGCAAGAGCGCGGGATCACGATCACTTCGGCTGCGACCACCACCTTCTGGGAAAAGACCTATGATGGTGTAGAAGCAACTTCGCCGAAGCACCGCTTCAATATCATCGATACCCCCGGCCACGTCGACTTCACCATCGAAGTGGAACGTTCGTTGGCGGTGCTCGACGGTGCTGTGTGCCTTCTCGACGGTAACGCCGGCGTTGAGCCGCAAACCGAAACCGTGTGGCGTCAAGCTGACCGCTACAAGGTTCCGCGTATCGTGTTCGTCAACAAGATGGACAAGATCGGCGCTGACTTCCAGAACTGCCTGAACATGATCAAAGACCGTACTGGCGCCACTCCGGCTCCGGTTGCGTTCCCGATCGGTGCAGAAGACAAGCTGGAAGGCATCGTTGACCTGCTGACCATGGAAGAGTGGGTTTGGGAAGGCGACGACGTCGGCGCTTCCTGGGTTCACCGTCCGATCCGTGACGAGCTGAAAGAAGAAGCTGCCGAGCGCCGCGCAACCCTGATCGAACTCGCTGTCGAACAGGATGACGCTGCAATGGAAGCGTATCTGGAAGGCAACGAGCCGGATATCGAAACCCTGCGCGCGCTGATCCGTAAGGGTACGCTGGCTATGGCTTTCGTTCCGGTTCTGGGTGGTTCGGCATTCAAAAACAAAGGCGTGCAGGCTCTGCTCAACGCCGTTGTTGACTACCTGCCGTCGCCGCTGGACATTCCGCCTTACTTCGGCTTCGCGCCGGGTGACGAGACCGAGACCCGTAACATCGAGCGTAAGCCCGATGACGCGGAACCGCTGTCGGGTCTGGCGTTCAAGATCATGAACGATCCCTTCGTCGGCTCGCTGACCTTCACCCGTCTGTACTCGGGCGTTCTGCGTAAGGGCGATTCGCTGCTCAATGCCACCAAAGGCAAAAAAGAGCGCGTCGGCCGTATGATGATGATGCACGCTATCCAGCGTGAGGAAATCGAAGAAGCCTTCGCAGGCGACATTATCGCTCTGGCGGGTCTGAAAGACACCACCACCGGCGATACCCTCTGCGACCCGGCGAAACCGGTTGTTCTCGAAACCATGACCTTCCCGGAACCGGTTATCGAGATCGCTGTCGAGCCGAAGTCGAAAGCTGACCAAGAAAAGATGGGCCTCGCTTTGGCACGTCTGTCGGCTGAGGACCCGTCGTTCCGCGTCGAGACCAACTTCGAATCCGGTCAGACCATCATGCGCGGCATGGGCGAACTTCACCTCGACATCCTCGTCGACCGTATGCGTCGCGAGTTCAAAGTCGAAGCGAATATCGGTGCGCCGCAAGTGGCATACCGTGAGACCATCTCGACCCAAGCAGAAATCGACTACACGCACAAAAAACAAACCGGTGGTACCGGTCAGTTCGCACGCGTGAAGCTGGTTATCTCGCCGACCGAACCGGGCGAAGGCTATTCGTTCGAAGCCAAAATCGTTGGTGGTGCTGTTCCGAAGGAATACATCCCCGGCGTCGAAAAAGGCATCAAGTCCGTTATGGACTCGGGCCCGCTCGCAGGCTTCCCGGTTATCGACTTCAAGGTTGCACTGATCGACGGTGCTTACCACGACGTCGACTCCTCGGTTCTGGCTTTCGAAATTGCCGCACGTGCTGCAATGCGCGACGGCATGCGTAAAGCTGGCGCGAAACTGCTCGAGCCGATCATGAAAGTCGAAGTGGTGACTCCGGATGAATATACCGGCAGCATCATCGGCGACCTGACCTCGCGTCGGGGCATGGTTCAGGGTCAAGACAGCCGTGGCAACGCAAACGTGATCACCGCTATGGTCCCGCTGGCGAACATGTTCGGCTACATCAACAACCTGCGCTCCATGTCTTCGGGCCGCGCAGTGTTCACGATGATCTTCGACCACTACGAAGCTGTTCCGCAGAACATCTCCGACGAGATCCAAAAGAAATACGCCTAAGACGGTGTGGCGGGGGTAACCCCGCCCTACCGCAAGTAGGTCGGGACTTCCCCCGACATCACCGCACTGAAAAATCAGGAGTTGCCACATGGCAAAGGCAAAGTTTGAACGTAACAAACCGCACGTCAACATCGGCAC
>DALYSR010000003.1:0-11245 GCA_031991825.1 Paracoccaceae bacterium | reverse complement strand
CCGCGAAGGCGGCCGCACCGTGGGTGCAGGCGTGGTCTCGAAAATCCTCGCTTAATCTTCGATAGGGAAGGGGGCTTTTGTCCCCTTCCTTATACTTCGGGCAGCGGTTTACCGCTGCCCTTTGCTTTACGGGCGTTGTGCGAAAGCGGATTGCCTGCTAAGGAACCCGACGGCACGGCGAATCTGCGATTCGCTGCGTTGAAGCCCTCATAAATGGAACCTATGAGACGGACACGGTGTCTGTTTTACGTTCCAAAGGATAACGAAATGCAAGGTCAAACCATTCGCATTCGCCTGAAGGCCTTCGATTACCGTGTGCTGGATGCCAGCACCCAGGAAATCGTTAACACGGCCAAGCGCACCGGCGCTCAGGTTCGCGGTCCCATCCCGCTGCCGAATAAAATCGAGAAATTCACGGTTCTCCGTGGTCCGCACATTGACAAAAAGTCGCGTGACCAGTGGGAAATCCGTACGCACAAGCGTCTTCTCGATATCGTCGATCCGACCCCGCAGACCGTGGACGCGCTGATGAAGCTCGACCTCGCTGCTGGCGTTGACGTCGAAATCAAAGTTTAAGGGGGCATCACAACATGCGCTCTGGCATTATTGCAAAGAAACTGGGCATGACCCGGTTGTTCCTCGCAGATGGTAAGCAAGTTCCGGTCACGGTTCTTCAGCTCGACAATCTGCAAGTTGTCGCTCAGCGTACCGCTGACAAAGACGGCTACACCGCTGTTCAGCTTGGTGCGAGCAATGCGAAAGCAAAGCGCGTTTCGGCTGCACAACGTGGTCACTTCGCGAAAGCGAACGTGGCTCCGAAGCGTAAGCTCGTTGAGTTCCGCGTGTCGGCAGACAACCTGATCGAAGTTGGCGCAGAAATCACCGCTGAGCACTACCTGGCAGGTCAATTCGTTGACATCGCCGGTACCTCGATCGGTAAAGGTTTCCAAGGCGCGATGAAGCGTCACAACTTCGGCGGTCTGCGTGCGTCGCACGGTGTGTCGGTTTCGCACCGTTCGCACGGTTCGACCGGCCAATGTCAAGATCCGGGCAAAGTCTTCAAAGGTAAGAAGATGGCAGGCCACATGGGTGCGGTTCGCGTAACCACCCAGAACCTGCAAGTCGTCAAAACCGATGCTGACCGTGGCCTGATCCTCGTCAAAGGCGCCGTTCCCGGTTCCAAAGGCGGCTGGGTCACTGTCAAAGACGCAGTGAAGAAGGCTCCGTTTGCAGACGCACCGCGTCCGGCAGCGATCCGCACTGCAGCTCCGGCAGCAGATGTTGCTGTTGAAGGGGGTGAAGCATGAAACTTGATGTGATCAATCTCGACGGCGGCAACGCTGGTTCGATCGATCTGGACGAAGCGCTGTTCGGCCTTGAGCCGCGCGCAGACATCCTGCACCGTGTGGTCCGTTGGCAGCGTGCTCGTGCACAAGCCGGCACCCACTCGACGCTGGGCCGTGCAGACGTGTCCTACTCGACCAAGAAGATCTATCGCCAAAAAGGCACCGGCGGCGCTCGCCACGGTTCGCGTAAGGCACCGATCTTCCGTAAGGGTGGTGTAGCTAAGGGTCCGACCCCGCGCTCGCACGCACACGATCTGCCGAAAAAAGTTCGCGCACTGGGTCTGCGTCACGCTCTGTCGGCGAAAGCCAAGGCAGGCGAACTGGTGATCATCGATTCGCTGGTAATGGCACAAGCCAAAACCGCAATCCTCGCGAAACAGACCAAGGAATTGGGCTGGAAGCGCGTTCTGATCATCGACGGTGCAACCGTTGACCAAACTTTCGCGGCTGCAGCTCGCAACCTCGAAGGCGTCGACGTTCTGCCGACCATCGGTGCAAACGTTTATGACATCCTGAAGCGTGACACCCTGGTGATCACCAAAGCAGGTGTTGAAGCACTGGAGGCTCGCCTGAAATGAGCGCGAAACCCGAACAGTACGACCTGATCAAGAAGCCGATCATCACCGAAAAAGCGACCTTCGCGTCGGAAAATGGTGCTGTCGTCTTCCAAGTCGCTATGGACGCGACCAAGCCGCAGATCAAAGCAGCTGTTGAAGCTATCTTTGGTGTGAAGGTCAAAGCGGTTAACACGCTTGTGGCTAAAGGCAAAAAGAAGAAGTTCCGCGGCCGTGACGGCGAGCGTAGCGACAAGAAAAAAGCCTATGTGATCCTCGAAGAGGGTAACACTATCGACGTGGCTACCGGCCTCTGATAGAAGGCACCGAATCTCACGGCCCCGGAACTCCGGGGCCGTGGGTTTTTTGCGAATCGGTCTGATCAAACCGGCGTGAGCCGTCCAGAGAAAGGCCATATCACCGGGGATCTACGGAGCCCTATAACGCGGATCTGATATCGCCGAAATTTGGCACTTCAGGTCCTTAGCTGACGGAAGACAGAAAGCATGGCACTTAAGTCGTATAAACCGACGACGCCTGGCCAGCGTGGGCTGGTTCTGATCGACCGTTCGGAGCTGTTCAAAGGCCGCCCGGTCAAAGCCCTCACTGAAGGCTTGACCAAAACGGGTGGTCGTAACAACACCGGACGCGTCACGATGTGGCACAAGGGCGGCGGCGCAAAGCGTCTGTACCGCATTGTGGACTTCAAACGCCGCAAATTCGACGTCCCGGCGGTTGTCGAACGTATTGAATACGATCCTAACCGCACCGCGTTCATCGCACTCGTGAAATACAACGATGGCGAACTCGCATACATCCTGGCACCGCAGCGTCTTGCTGTTGGCGATACCGTTATCGCTGGCGCAAAGACCGACGTGAAGCCGGGCAACGCCATGCCGTTCTCCGGCATGCCGATCGGTACCATCGTGCACAACGTCGAACTGAAGCCGGGTAAAGGCGGTCAGTTGGCACGTGCTGCTGGCACCTACGCCCAGTTCGTCGGCCGTGACGGTGGCTACGCACAGATCCGCCTGTCCTCGGGCGAGCTGCGCATGGTTCGTCAGGAATGCATGGCTACCATCGGTGCCGTGTCGAACCCCGACAACTCCAACCAGAACTTCGGCAAAGCCGGCCGTAAGCGCCACATGGGCGTGCGTCCGACCGTTCGCGGTGTTGCTATGAACCCGATCGACCACCCGCACGGTGGTGGTGAAGGCCGTACCTCTGGTGGCCGTCACCCGGTTACTCCGTGGGGCAAGGGCACCAAGGGCAACCGCACCCGCTCGAACAAGCAGACGGATAAGTATATCCTCCGTTCGCGTCACGCCAAGAAAGGCCGCTAATCCATGGCACGTTCTGTTTGGAAAGGCCCGTTTGTCGATGGCTACCTGCTGAAGAAAGCGGAAGCCTCGCGCGCATCGGGTAAAAGCGAAGTGATCAAGATCTGGTCGCGTCGTTCCACCATCCTGCCGCAATTCGTGGGTCTGACTTTTGGCGTGTACAACGGCCAGAAGCACGTCCCGGTTGCTGTAACCGAAGAAATGATCGGTCAGAAGTTCGGCGAGTACTCGCCGACCCGTACCTACTACGGTCACGCTGCTGACAAGAAAGCCAAGAGGAAGTAAGCCATGGGTAAGGAAAAGAATCCGCGCCGCGTGGCGGACAATGAAGCAATGGCGGTCGCCCGCATGCTTCGCACCTCGCCGCAGAAGCTCAACCTCGTTGCGGGCCTGATCCGCGGCAAGAAAGTTGAAAAAGCTCTTGCGGACCTGACCTTCTCGAAGCGCCGCATCTCGGGCGCCGTCAAGAAGTGCCTGGAATCGGCTATTGCTAACGCCGAGAACAACCATGGTCTCGACGTCGACAATCTGATCGTTGCAGAAGCTTGGTGCGGTAAGAACCTGGTGATGAAGCGTGGCCGTCCGCGTGCACGTGGTCGCTTCGGCAAAATCATGAAGCCGTTCAGCGAAATCACCATCAAGGTGCGTCAGACCGGGGAGTCGGCATAATGGGTCAGAAGGTTAATCCTATTGGCATGCGCCTCCAGGTCAACCGTACCTGGGACAGCCGTTGGTTCGCTGAGTCGAAAGACTTCGGCAACCTGCTTCTGGAAGATCTCCGCATGCGCGAGTTCATCCACAAAGAAGCAAAAGCTGCTGGCGTAAGCCGCGTGATCATCGAGCGCCCTCACCGTAAATGCCGCGTGACCATTCACGCAGCACGTCCGGGCGTGATCATCGGCAAAAAAGGCGCAGACATCGAAACTCTGCGCAAGAAGCTGTCGGCTTTCACCGCGTCGGAACTGCACCTGAACATCGTCGAAGTCCGTAAACCGGAAGTCGACGCACAGTTGGTCGCAGAATCGATCGCACAGCAAATGGAACGTCGTGTTTCGTTCCGTCGCGCTATGAAGCGTGGCGTGCAGAACGCGATGCGCATGGGTGCCTTGGGTATCCGTGTGAACGTTGCTGGTCGTCTGGGTGGTGCAGAAATCGCGCGTACCGAATGGTACCGCGAAGGCCGCGTGCCGTTGCACACCCTCCGTGCTGATATTGACTATGCTCTGTCCGAAGCATCGACCCCCTACGGGATCATCGGTGTGAAGGTTTGGATCTTCAAAGGCGAGATCCTGGAGCATGATCCGCAAGCTCGCGACCGTCGTTCGGCAGAGGCTCAGGAAGCGGCTGGTCCGCGTCCGCAGCGTCGCGAACGTGAGCGCGCGTAAGGGAGTAGAAGAGAATGCTGCAACCTAAACGCACTAAGTTCCGTAAACTGCACAAAGGCCGTATCCACGGTGAGGCCAAGGGCGGTTTCCTGCTGAACTTCGGTTCCTTCGCATTGAAGGCAACCGAGCCGGAGCGTGTGACCGCTCGTCAGATCGAAGCGGCTCGCCGCGCGATCACCCGTCACATGAAGCGTCAAGGCCGTGTTTGGATCCGTATCTTCCCGGATACCCCGGTCACCTCGAAGCCGACCGAAGTCCGTATGGGTAAAGGTAAGGGTTCGGTGGACTTCTGGGCTTGCAAAGTCAAGCCGGGCCGCATCATGTTCGAAATCGACGGTGTTTCGGAAGTGATCGCTCGTGAAGCTCTGCGCCTTGGCGCGATGAAGCTTCCGGTCACCACGCGTGTCGTGGCGAAAGAAGACTGGTAATCAACGGGACCTTCGGGTCCACGCGATTTTCAAGCATGGGGCCCCGTCATTTCTGGCGGGGCCCTTTGCCGCTTATAGGGTCCGATTTCCCTTGCTCCGCTGGGGAATCCCCCCTATAGAGACCCATCCAACGATTCCGGTCCGCCGGATTCGAGGGGTGCAATTTTTGATCCACCAGATTTTAGGTGACCCTGACCGTCAAAAGACAGGGGCCGACTGGTGATTGATAAAGGAGTCGGCCATGGCCGCTAAAGATCTCCGGGGTAATACCCCCGAGCAGCTGCGCGAGCAGCTCGTGTCGCTGAAGAAAGAAGCGTTTAACCTGCGCTTCCAAGCAGCTACGAACCAGCTTGAGAATACCGCGCGTATGCGCACCGTCCGTCGCGAGGCAGCTCGCGTTCTGACCATTCTCAACGAAAAAGCTGCTGAAGCAGCGAACTAAGAGGTCCCGGAACATGCCCAAGCGTATTCTCCAAGGCGTCGTGACCTCGGACAAGAACGAGCAAACCATCACCGTTCTCGTCGAGCGCCGCTTCAAGCACCCGCTCCTGCAAAAGACTGTGCGTAAGTCGAAAAAGTACCGCGCACATGATGCAGAAAACAAATTCAAAATTGGTGACGCTGTTCGCATCGAAGAGTGCGCGCCGATTTCGAAAACCAAACGTTGGACCGTCGTCGTCGAGGCCTGAGCTTAACTGCTTAGCCCTCGATTAGCGTTCCGCGTTAATCGAAACCCTGGGGCCGCCGCTGCAGGCAGTCCCCAAAGGTCGGGAGAAACCCAATGATCCAGATGCAGACCAACCTGGATGTTGCTGATAACTCAGGCGCTCGCCGAGTTCAGTGCATCAAGGTGCTCGGCGGTTCGCACCGTCGTTATGCATCCGTGGGCGACATCATCGTGGTGTCGGTCAAGGAAGCTATTCCGAAGGGCCGTGTGAAAAAGGGTGACGTGCGTAAAGCCGTCGTCGTTCGCACCGCTAAAGAAGTTCGTCGTGAAGATGGCACCGCCATCCGTTTCGATCGCAACGCTGCTGTCATCTTGAACAACCAAGGTGAACCGGTCGGCACCCGTATCTTCGGGCCGGTCGTTCGTGAGCTGCGCGCGAAGAACTTCATGAAGATCATCTCGCTGGCGCCGGAGGTGCTGTAATGGCTGCTAAGCTCCGTAAAGGCGATAAGGTCGTCGTTCTGACCGGTAAAGACAAAGGCAAACAGGGCGAAATCGCCCAGGTTCTCGTCAAAGAGGGCAAAGCCGTTGTCGAAGGTATCAACATCGCGATCCGCCACACCAAACAGTCGGCCAATTCGCAAGGTGGCCGTCTTCCGGTCGCTCTGCCGATCCAGCTGTCGAATCTGGCTCTGATTGATGCGAATGGCAAAGCGACCCGCGTTGGCTTCCGTATCGAAGGCGATGCTAAGGTCCGTTTCGCTAAGACCACCGGGGAGGCGATCTAATGTCTGACGCTCAATACACCCCGCGCATCAAAGCGCAGTATGTCGCAACCGTCCGTGCAGCTCTGAAAGAAGAGTTCGCGTACAAGAACGACATGCAAATCCCGCGTCTGGACAAAATCGTCCTGAACATGGGTGTCGGCGAAGCAGTTAAAGACACCAAAAAGGTGAAACAAGCTGCTGAAGAGCTGAGCCTGATCGCTGGTCAGAAGGCTGTCATCACTAAGGCAAAGAAATCCATCGCTGGTTTCCGCGTCCGTGAAGAAATGCCGCTGGGTACCAAAGTCACTCTGCGTGGCGACAAGATGTACGAGTTCCTCGACCGTCTGATCAACGTGGCACTGCCGCGCGTTCGCGACTTCCGCGGCGTGAAAGCAACCTCGTTCGATGGCCGTGGCAACTACGCAATGGGCTTGAAAGAGCACATCGTGTTCCCCGAGATCAACTTCGACAAAGTCGACGAAGTTCTTGGCATGGACATCATCATCTGCACCAACGCAAAGACCGACGCCGAAGCCAAAGCATTGTTGAAGCATTTCAACATGCCCTTCACGGCATAAGCGCGAGGGAACCAGAGATATGGCAAAAAAATCCATGGTGAACCGCGAAGTGAAGCGCGCGAAGCTGGTCGAGCAACATGCCGACAAGCGCGCTGCTTTGAAAGTGGTGATCAATAACCAAGACCTGCCGATGGAAGAGCGCTTCAAGGCGTCGCTGAAATTGGCTGAAATGCCGCGCAACTCGTCGGCAACGCGTATTCACAACCGTTGCCAACTGACCGGCCGTCCCCACGCTTACTACCGTAAGCTCAAGCTGTCGCGTATCATGCTGCGTGAACTGGCCTCGTTTGGCCAGATCCCGGGCATGGTCAAGTCGAGCTGGTAAGGAGGAACAGAGGAATGTCTGTGAACGATCCGCTCGGCGATATGCTGACCCGTATCCGCAACGCACAAATGCGTGGCAAATCGACCGTGATGACCCCGGCTTCGGCCCTGCGTGGTCGCGTGCTCGACGTGCTGGCGGCTGAAGGCTACATCCGTGGCTACGAGAAGAATGACACTGACAATGGTCAGGGTGAATTCATCATCTCGCTGAAGTACTACGAAGGTGAACCGGTGATCCGCGAAGTGAAACGCGTATCGAAGCCCGGCCGCCGCGTGTACATGGGCGTAAACGATCTGCCGTCGGTCCGTAATGGCCTTGGCGTTGCAATCGTTTCGACCCCTAAAGGCGTCCTGTCCGATGCGAATGCACGCGCTGCCAACGTTGGCGGCGAAGTGCTTTGCACCGTGTTCTAAGGAGGGTTGAATGTCTCGTATCGGCAAAAAACCCGTCGCAATGATCAAAGGCGTCACCGCTGAGATCAAGGGCCAAACCATCGAAGTCAAAGGTCCGAAAGGCACCCGTAGCTTCACCGCGACCGACGACGTGACCATCACTCTCGAGAATGATGCAATCGTTGTAACCCCGCGCGGCACCTCTAAGCGTGCTCGTCAGCAATGGGGTATGGCGCGCTCGATGGTTGAAAACCTGGTGACCGGCGTGACCACCGGCTTCAAGAAAGAGCTCGAAATCCAAGGCGTGGGTTACCGCGCCGCGGTTCAGGGCAACAACCTGAAGCTGTCGGTTGGCTATAGCCATGAAGTCAACTTCGCTGTTCCGGCTGGGGTCACCGTGACCTCGGCGAAACCGACCGAAATCGTTGTGGAAGGCATTGACCAACAGCTCGTTGGCCAAGTTGCTGCGAACATCCGCGAATGGCGTAAGCCCGAGCCCTACAAGGGCAAAGGCATCCGCTATAAGGGCGAGTTCATCTTCCGCAAGGAAGGTAAGAAGAAGTAAGGGGCTGAGAAATGGCGAACACCAAAAGAGAGCTGTTCCTCAAACGCCGCCTGCGCGTTCGGAACAAAATCAAAGCGATGTCGAATGGCCGTCTGCGCCTTTCGATCCATCGCTCGTCCAAGAACATCAGCGCTCAGCTGATCGACGACGTCAGCGGCGTGACCGTTGCATCGGCGTCGACGCTGGAAAAAGCACTGGGCCTGGTCGGCAAGAACAACGTCGAAGCTTCGGCTAAAATCGGCGCTGCGATTGCTGAGCGTGCTAAGGCAGCTGGCGTCGAAGAATGCTACTTCGACCGTGGCGGCTTCCTCTTCCATGGCAAAATCAAAGCCTTGGCAGATGCAGCTCGCGAAGGCGGCCTGAAGTTCTGATCCATGCGGGTGGCGTTATGCGCCACCCCGATGATCCGGGAATTGCCCTGCGGATTCGTTCGCAGGGCGTTCACTTGGATTGAACCAATCGGCGCATACGCGCCATTCACGGAAAGGTTTGCCCCATGGCAGAACGTGAAAACCGCCGGGAACGCCGCGACGATCGTCGCTCGGATGCCCGCGAAGAAACCCCGGAATTCGCAGACCGCTTGGTCGCGATCAACCGCGTTTCGAAAACCGTTAAAGGTGGTAAGCGCTTCGGTTTCGCAGCACTCGTCGTCGTCGGTGACCAACGTGGTCGCGTAGGCTTCGGCAAAGGCAAAGCGAAAGAAGTGCCGGAAGCGATCCGTAAGGCGACCGAACAGGCTAAGCGCAGCCTGATCCGCGTCCCGCTGAAAGACGCACGCACCCTGCACCACGACCAAGAAGGCCGTCACGGCGCTGGTAAAGTCGTGATGCGTACCGCTTCGGCTGGTACTGGTATCATCGCAGGCGGCCCGATGCGCGCTGTCTTCGAAATGCTGGGTGTTCAGGACGTTGTTGCGAAGTCGCTCGGCTCGCAGAACCCCTACAACATGATCCGTGCAACCATCGACGGTCTGAAAAAAGAAACCTCGCCCCGCAACGTCGCTTCGCGTCGTGGCAAGAAAGTGGCTGAGATTCTTAAGAAGCCCGAAGCTGCTGAAGCTCAGGAGGCCTAATCCATGGCAACCATCGTTGTGAAACAGGTTAAATCGGCTGCTCGTCGTCCGGCGATCCAGACCGCTACCCTGAAAGGCCTCGGCCTGAACAAAATGAACCGCACCCGTGAACTGGAAGACACTCCTTCCGTGCGCGGCATGGTTCGCAAGATTTCCCACCTGGTGGAAATCATCGAAGAACGCGCATAATCTGCGTTCCTTCTTCAGAAAGCCCTCCCGGTGACGGGGGGGCTTTTTGCTTGTCTGCCGTATAGCCGAGAGGGGCCGATGTATTGGGACTGGATGCCGACGGCGCTGGATGAATATTGGCTGATGGTATTTTACGCCCTGCCTGCTTTCTTCGGGCTGGCCTTTGTTGCGGAAATTTTCACCCCTGTCGGGCGCGCTGCGCCGGCCTTGCCTTTGGCAATTGCTATCGTCCTATCCTTGGGGTTGATCTTCGAGACGGCCTTCTGGGCGATCCCGCGGATGGGATTTTTTCCGACTCTGAAATTCGCGGCCTATAGTGTCGGCTATTGCCTGATGCTGGCTGCGGCCCTGTTCGGGATCAAATTATTGCTGGCCTATCTGCGTCGTTGAACGGTGGGGCAGGCAAGCGGCCTTGCTTTGCTGGCGATTTCGCTGTATTGGCACGCGGTGACCTTGGGATTCTTAAGGTTGCGGAATCAACAAAAAACGCCGTGTTTGCCCTGTCCGTCGCAGGTGGGGCAGTTCCGGCCAAGGAGATGCGACATGAAACTTCATGAACTTCGCGATAATGACGGCGCAGCACGCAAACAGAAGCGCGTTGCACGTGGCCCGGGTTCGGGCAAAGGTAAAACCGCTGGTCGTGGTATCAAAGGTCAGAAATCGCGTTCGGGCGTCGCTATTGGCGGCTACGAAGGCGGTCAAATGCCGCTGTACCGTCGCCTGCCGAAGCGCGGCTTCACCAAGCCGAATCGCAAAGAATACGCAGTTGTCAACTTGGGCCTGATCGAGAAATTCGTCGCTCTGGGCAAGTTGGACATCTCGGAAGAGATCAACGAAGACGCATTGGTTGCAGCTGGCCTGACCAACCACAAGCGCGATGGTATCCGCATCCTGAACAAGGGCGAGATCAAATCGGCTGTCAAATTGGTTGTTGCTGGCGCATCGGCTGCTGCTGTTGAAGCAGTTAAAGCTGCTGGCGGCTCGCTGACCGTGACTGCTGCTGCGGCCGAGTAAGGCAAAAGGGGATTGTGAGCTGAGTAAACTCGGCTTACACCACCAATAAGTTTTCCCGCGCCGCCGACCGGAAAACGGTTCGGCGGCGCTGTCTTTTTGAAAGAGACCGGATATGGCATCTGCTGCAGAGCAAATGGCGGCTAATTTGAGTTGGGGTGCCTTGGGCAAGGCAACCGACCTGCGCCAACGCATCTTCTTCACTATTGGGCTGCTGATCGTCTATCGGCTGGGCACCTATATTCCCGTACCAGGCATTGACGGCGTGCAATTGCGCGCCTTCATGGATGACGCCGGCGCGGGGATTGGTGGCATCCTGAACATGTTCACGGGTGGCGCTATCAGCCGGATGGGCATCTTCGCTTTGGGCATCATGCCCTATATCTCTGCCTCGATTATCGTGCAGCTTCTGACCTCGCTGGTTCCGCAGTTGGAATCGCTGAAGAAAGAAGGCGAGCAGGGCCGTAAGAAGATCAACCAATACACCCGTTACGGCACCGTGCTGCTGGCGACCTTCCAAGCTTGGGGCATTGCCGCTTCGATCGAGGCGGGCGGCTTGGCACATGATCCGGGCCTGTTCTTCAAGCTGGCCTGCGTGATCACCCTTGTCGGCGGCACCATGTTCC